>NZ_JAAGLX010000040.1:0-76819 GCF_010548325.1 Streptomyces sp. SID13666
GCGGCGATGTCGGCGGCCAGCTCGGCGGGCCAGTGCGGGCCCGGCAGCGCGGTCCACACGGCGCGCGGCGAGTCACCGCGGCCCAGCGCGCGCAGCAGCGCGGGGCCGGTCGGATAGCGCGACCAGGTGCCGGAATCCGGTGGGGCGGGGGTGGCGGGCGGTTCCGGGGAGGGCTTCTTCTCCACCCGGCCGTGCCGGGCGGGCACGGCGAGCTGGATCACGTCGGCGAGCGATCCGGCGTACCGGTCGGCGACCGCGCGGCAGAGCCGCAGCAGCGCCGGGCTGAGCACCGGCTCCGGGGACACCACCTGGGCGATCGCCGCGAGCGGGCCTGCGTAGTCGGACTCGGTGAGCCGGGCGACGACGAACCCGTCGATCAGCCCGCCGCCCTCACGGCGTCCGCTGACGACGTTGTGCGCCCCGGCGCCGAAGCGGACCCTGACCCGGACCCCGGGCTGCGCGTCCGCGTCCATCGCGGCGGGCACCGCGTAGTCGAAGTACTTGTCGAGGTGCAGCACGCCTTTGTCGACCAGGACGCGGGCGACGGGCAGCCCCTCGGCGAGATCGGCACCGCGCCAGGTGCCACGCCTGGCCTTGGGTTCCTTCGCCTTGCGCACGGACTCGCGGATGAGCGCCAGCTGCTCCCCCGCCGGTGGATTCGTCCGCTCGTCCTCGCTGCTCACAGCCCCAGTCCTACCAGACGTCCCGGACAGCGCGACGGCCCCGGACCGCAGGGTCCGGGGCCGTACGCGTGGTGCGGGTGTGTCTGCTGCCGGGTCCTACAGACCGGCGGCGGCGCGCAGCGCCTCGACACGGTCGGTGCGCTCCCAGGTGAAGTCCGGCAGCGCGCGGCCGAAGTGGCCGTACGCGGCGGTCTGGGAGTAGATCGGACGCAGCAGGTCCAGGTCGCGGATGATCGCGGCCGGGCGCAGGTCGAAGACCGACGCGATGGCCTGCTCGATCTTCTCGACGTCCACGGACGCGGTGCCGAAGGTCTCGACGAACAGACCCACGGGCTCGGCCTTGCCGATCGCGTAGGCGACCTGGACCTCGCAGCGCGAGGCGAGGCCCGCGGCGACGACGTTCTTGGCGACCCAGCGCATGGCGTACGCGGCGGAACGGTCGACCTTGGACGGGTCCTTGCCCGAGAAGGCACCGCCGCCGTGACGGGCCATGCCGCCGTAGGTGTCGATGATGATCTTGCGGCCGGTGAGGCCGGCGTCGCCCATCGGGCCGCCGATCTCGAAGCGACCGGTCGGGTTCACCAGCAGGCGGTAACCCTCGGTCTCCAGCTTGATGCCGTCACCGAGCAGCGCCTTGAGCTCGTGCTCGACGACGAACTCGCGGATGTCGGGCGCGAGCAGCGACTCGAGGTCGATGTCCGAGGCGTGCTGCGAGGAGACGACCACGGTGTCGAGGCGGACGGCCTTGTCGCCGTCGTACTCGATGGTGACCTGGGTCTTGCCGTCCGGGCGCAGGTACGGGATGGTCCCGTTCTTGCGGACCTCGGAGAGCCGGCGGGCGAGCCGGTGTGCCAGGTGGATCGGCAGCGGCATCAGCTCGGGGGTCTCGTCGCAGGCGTAGCCGAACATCAGGCCCTGGTCGCCGGCGCCCTGCTTGTCGAGCTCGTCCTCGTCACCCTCGACACGCTGCTCGTAAGCGGTGTCCACACCCTGGGCGATGTCGGGCGACTGCGCGCCGATGGACACCGAGACGCCGCACGAGGCGCCGTCGAAGCCCTTCTTCGACGAGTCGTAGCCGATCTCGAGGATCTTGTTGCGCACCAGGGTCGCGATGTCCGCGTATCCCTTGGTGGTGACCTCACCGGCGACGTGCACCTGGCCGGTGGTGATCAGCGTCTCGACCGCGACCCTGGAGGTCGGGTCCTCCTTGAGGAGGGCGTCGAGGATCGTGTCGCTGATCTGGTCAGCGATCTTGTCGGGATGTCCCTCGGTGACGGACTCCGAGGTAAACAGGCGGCGGGACACATTGCTCCCTGGGGTTGCAGCGGCTGCTGGCTGATCATGGGGTGGGACGCGCGGGGCTGCGCCCGGCGTTCCGTGGCTAGTTTATCGTTCGCTCCGGCCGGACCGACAAGCCATCTCGGTACTTGGATATGCCGTGACCTGCGACACCACTGGCGCCGGTACGACGATCGGCCTTGTCGTACGGGCAGAATGCCGCAGAATTCCGGTTTTGGTACACCCGGAGGAACTATTTCACGTCAACCGGGCCAGCGTGAGATCCCACACCTGGTCGGCGAGGGCTTCCTTCGGACCGTACGGTACCGGGGTCTCGCTGCCGTCCGCACCCAGCACCACGGCTTCGTTCTCCTCGGAGCCGAACGCCTTGTGGTCCCCGACCTCGTTGACAACGAGCAGGTCACAGCCCTTGCGGAGCAGTTTGGCCCGACCGTTCGCCAGTACATCGTCGGTTTCGGCGGCGAACCCGACGATGAGCTGTCCGGGGTATGAACGTTGTGTGGCGAGTTCGGCGAGGACGTCGGGGTTGCGGACGAGTTCCAGGGGCGGCTGCTCCTGGTCGTCCTTCTTCTTGATCTTGCCTTCGGCGTAGTGCGCGGGCCGGAAGTCCGCCACGGCCGCCGCCATGACGACCACATCGGCGTCCGCCGCCGCCTTCAGCACCGCCTCGCGCAGCTGCAGCGCGGTGCCGACCCGCACCACATCGGCGCCCGCCGGGTCGGCGAGGTCGGTGTTGGCGGCCACCAGGGTGACCCGGGCGCCGCGGGCGACCGCCGTACGGGCCAGTGCGTAGCCCTGCTTGCCCGAGGAGCGGTTGCCCAGGTAGCGCACCGGGTCCAGCGGCTCACGGGTGCCGCCGGCGCTGATCACCACATGGCGCCCGGCGAGATCGTTCGCGAGCCCCCGCGGGCCGCGGGCGAGCACCCGGCGGCAGACCTCGAAGATCTCGGCGGGGTCGGGCAGCCGGCCCTTGCCGGTGTCCACACCGGTCAGCCGGCCGACGGCGGGCTCGATCACGATCGCGCCCCGGCGGCGCAGGGTGGCGACGTTCTCCTGGGTGGCGGGGTGTTCCCACATCTCGGTGTGCATGGCCGGCGCGAACACCACCGGACATCGCGCGGTGAGCAGGGTGTTGGTGAGCAGGTCGTCGGCGAGGCCGTGCGCGGCCTTGGCAAGCAGGTCGGCGGTGGCCGGGGCGACCACCACGAGGTCGGCGTGCTGGCCGATCCTGACGTGCGGGACTTCCTGGACGTCGTCCCACACCCGGGTCGAGACGGGGTTGCCGGACAGTGCCGACCAGGTGGCCTCTCCCACGAAGTGCAGCGCCGAATCGGTGGGGACCACGCGTACGCCGTGCCCGGACTCGGTGAGCCGCCGCAGCAGCTCGCACGCCTTGTAGGCGGCGATCCCGCCGCTCACCCCCAGGACGACCTGTGGCTGGCCCATCGTCTCTCCCGCCGAGCTGTGGATTCTCTGGTGTCCATCACACACCACGGGCCCGGCAGCGGTGCTGCCGGGCCCGTGGTGACAAGGATTCGGGTACTGCTAGCCGGCCGACTCGATGGCCTCGGAGGTCAGCAGTCCCGCGTTGATCTCGCGCAGCGCGATCGACAGCGGCTTCTCGTGGACGTGGGTGTCCACCAGGGGGCCGACGTACTCCAGCAGGCCTTCACCGAGCTGGGAGTAGTACGCGTTGATCTGGCGCGCGCGCTTGGCCGCGTAGATCACCAGGCTGTACTTCGAGTCCGTGGCCTCGAGCAGCTCGTCGATCGGCGGGTTGATGATGCCCTCGGGCGTGGTGATGGAAGAGGACATTCTCTACCTACCCCTACTTGCTTGTGGAAAAGAATGGAAGTGGATCATACAACTCTCATCAAGGCTAGCAGCTCACGTGCTACATCCTCGACGGAGGTATTGACAAGGGTGATGTCGAACTCGGATTCGGCAGCCAGTTCGACCTTGGCCGCGGCCAGCCGCCGCTCGATCACCTCGGGCGATTCGGTGCCCCGCCCGGTGAGCCGGCGGACCAGCTCGTCCCAGCTCGGAGGGGCCAGGAAGACGAGCTGCGCCTCGGGCATCGACTGGCGTACCAGCCGGGCACCCTGCAGATCGATCTCCAGCAGCACGGGTTCGCCCGCGTCGAGCCGGTCCAGGACCGCCTTGCGCGGGGTGCCGTAGCGGTTGCCCGCGAACTCGGCCCACTCCAGCAGTTCACCGTTGGCGACGAGCTTGTCGAACTCGTCGTTGTCCACGAAGAAGTAGTGCACTCCGTGCTGCTCGCCCGGCCGTGGCCGACGAGTGGTGGCCGACACCGAGAGCCATACCTCGGGGTGGACCTTGCGCATATGAGCGACGACCGTGCTCTTGCCGACCCCGGAGGGGCCGGAGAGCACGGTCAGCCGCGGACGTACGTCCGGGGGCACGGGGGACGTCCCCCGGGATGTTGCAGCCATGAAGCGATTATCCCGGTTCCCGGAGGTGCTGGGGACCGTCAGGCGGCGCCGCCGCCGAACTCACGCTCCAAAGATGCGATCTGGTTGGAGCCGAGACCCCGCACCCGGCGGCTTTCGGAGATGCCGAGCCGCTCCATGATCTGCTTGGCGCGGACCTTGCCCACACCGGGCAGGGACTCAAGGAGGGCCGAGACCTTCATCTTGCCGATGACATCGTTCTCTCGGCCCGACTTGATGACCTCGTGCAGCGAAGCGCCGGAGTGCTTGAGCCGATTCTTGACCTCGGCGCGCTCCCGGCGAGCCGCAGCGGCCTTCTCGAGCGCGGCAGCGCGCTGTTCAGGGGTAAGGGGCGGAAGAGCCACGCCTACGTCACCTCGGATATCGAACTGTCGGATACGGACCGGTTGTGGAACCTAGTCGCCCTCACCTGCAGGGCAACGAACGAAGCACTTGCGTGCTCGCTCTCGTCGGAGACTAGCGGTCACGGCGGCTCAAGTCAGCGAGAACAGACGAAAAGTCCTGGTCAGACTCGATCCGCTGGGATTTTTAGGACATATCGGCACCGGTTGACGCTGTCGCGGCTCCCGACAGGGGTCCTGAAGGGCGCCGGTTGCCGCTCAGCCCGCCAGGGCGGCACGGACCTCGTCGGAGAACCGGGCCGCGGCGTCCCGCAGTCCGGCCGCGTCGGGGCCGTGCCGCAGCACATCGCGGCTCACGCTCGGGAGGACGTTGCCGACCGCGGACCCGAAGAGCCCGGGAAGACCGGCGGGCGTCGCGCCCTGGGCGCCGATACCGGGGGCCAGCAGCGGCCCGTTGACGTCCAGGTCCGCGCCGGCCTCGCCGAGGGTGGCACCGACCACGGCGCCGACGGATCCGAGCGGCCGCTCGCCGGCGTTCTCCGCCGCGATGTGGTCGAGCATCACCTGGGCGAGCGACTTACCGTTCGCCGCCGTGGCCCGCTGGACCTCGGCGCCCTCCGGGTTGGAGGTCAGAGCGAGGACGAAGACCCCGGCGCCGGAGATCCGCGCCGCGTCCAGCGCGGGGCGCAGCGAGCCGAAGCCGAGGTACGGGCTGACGGTGACCGCGTCGGAGAAGAGCGGGGAGTCCTTGTCGAGGAACGTGGCGGCGTAGGCGGCCATGGTGGAGCCGATGTCACCGCGCTTGGCGTCCATCAGCACCAGGGCGCCGGCGGCGCGGGCGTCGGCGACGGCCCGCTCCAGCACGGCGATGCCCTTCGAGCCGAAGCGCTCGAAGAACGCGCTCTGCGGCTTGAGGACGGCGACCCGGTCGGCGAGGGCCTCGACCACGGTGCGGGTGAAGCGCTCCAGACCGGCCACGTCGTCGTTGAGGCCCCAGGAGGTCAGCAGCGCCGCGTGCGGGTCGATTCCGACGCAGAGCTGACCGCGGGTGTCCATCGCGTGCCGCAGCCGCGCGCCGAAGGGTTCCAGGTTCTCCACGCTCATGAGCTCACCTTCCGGTGTTCGGCGCCGACCGCGTCGGCGAGGGTGGCGTACGGGCTCGCGGCCAGCCGGGCCGCGAGGCCCTTGTGGAGGGCGCGGCACCAGAACGGGCCCTCGTAGATGAAGGCGCTGTACCCCTGGACCAGGGTGGCGCCGGCCAGGATGCGCTCCCAGACGTCGTCGGCGGTCGTGACGCCGCCGACCCCGACCAGGGTGATCCGGTCGCCGACCCGGGCGTACAGCCGGCTCAGCACCTCCAGTGAGCGGGATCGCAGCGGAGCGCCGGACAGCCCGCCGGTCTCCTGGACCAGCGCCGGGTCCGAGGTCAGCCCCAGGCCGTCGCGGGCGATCGTGGTGTTGGTGGCGATGATGCCGTCCAGACCGAGTTCGACGGCGAGGTCGGCGACCGCGTCGATGTCGTCGTCGGCCAGGTCGGGGGCGATCTTCACCAGCAGCGGTACCCGGCGGGTGGTGACCGTGCGGTCGGCGGCCTCGCGCACCGCGGTCAGCAGCGGGCGCAGCTGGTCGACGGCCTGCAGATTGCGCAGGCCCGGGGTGTTCGGCGACGAGACGTTGACGACGAGGTAGTCCGCGTGGGCCGCGAGCCGCTCGGTGGACGTCACGTAGTCCCCGGTGGCCTCGTTCTCGGGGACCACCTTGGTCTTGCCGATGTTGACGCCGACCGTCGTCCGGAAGACCGGGTTACGGGCCGCCAGCCGGGCGGCGACCGCGGCGGAGCCCTCGTTGTTGAAGCCCATGCGGTTGATCAGCGCCCGGTCCTGGACGAGGCGGAAGAGCCGCTTCTTCGGGTTGCCGGACTGCGGCTGCCCGGTGACGGTGCCGATCTCGATGTGGTCGAAGCCGAGCATCGCCATGCCGTCGATCGCGACGGCGTTCTTGTCGAAGCCGGCCGCGAGGCCGAACGGGCCGTGCATGCGCAAGCCCAGCGCCTCGGTGCGCAGCGCCTTGTGGCGGGGCGCGAGCACGGCCGCCACGAGGGTGCGCAGGACCGGGACGCGGGCGGCGAACCGGATCCAGGCGAACGCCAGGTGGTGCGCCCGCTCGGGGTCCATGCGCCGGAAGAGCAGTCGGAAGAGGAGGGGATACATGCGGAGCCTTCTACGGGATTCTGCGGGGCGGCGGTCACATGGCGAGGGGGACACCGTTCGGTGTCCCCCTCCTGGCGCTATCCCTCGCGGGCGGCGTTCAGCCGTTCCGCGTGTTCCTGCAGCGATCTGACCCCGATGTCGCCGCGGTTGAGCGCGTCGATGCCCTGCACGGCGGCGGCGAGCGCCTGCACCGTGGTCAGGCACGGGACACCGCGGGAGACCGCGGCGGTCCTGATGTCGTAGCCGTCGAGGCGGCCGCCGGTGCCGAACGGGGTGTTGACGATCAGGTCGATCTTGCCGTCGTGGATCAGCTGCACCACGGTCGGCTCACCGTCCGGGCCGGTGCCCTCGCTCTGCTTGCGCACGATGGTGGCGTGGATGCCGTTACGGCGCAGCACCTCGGCGGTGCCGGAGGTGGCGAGCAGTTCGAAGCCGTGGTCGGCGAGCGCGCGGGCCGGGAAGACCAGGTTGCGCTTGTCGCGGTTGGCCACCGAGATGAACGCGGTGCCCTTGGTGGGCAGCGCGCCGTACGCGCCGGCCTGGGACTTGGCGTAGGCGGTGCCGAAGACGGAGTCGATGCCCATGACCTCGCCCGTGGAGCGCATCTCCGGGCCCAGCACGGTGTCGACGCCGCGGCCGTGGATGTCGCGGAAGCGGCTCCATGGCATGACGGCCTCCTTGACGGAGATCGGCGCGTCCAGCGGCAGGGTGCCGCCGTCGCCGGTCTTCGGGAGCATGCCCTCGGCCCGCAGTTCGGCGACGGTCGCACCGAGCGAGATCCGGGCGGCGGCCTTGGCCAGCGGCACCGCGGTCGCCTTCGAGGTGAAGGGGACGGTGCGCGAGGCGCGCGGGTTGGCCTCGAGGACATAGAGGATGTCCCCGGCCAGCGCGAACTGGATGTTGATCAGACCCTGGACGCCGACACCCTTGGCGATGGCCTCGGTGGAGGCGCGCAGCCGCTTGATGTCGTAGCCGCCGAGGGTCATCGGGGGCAGTGCGCAGGCGGAGTCGCCGGAGTGGATACCGGCCTCCTCGATGTGCTCCATGACGCCGCCGAGGTAGAGCTCGGTGCCGTCGTAGAGCGCGTCGACGTCGATCTCGATGGCGTCGTCGAGGAACCGGTCGACCAGGACCGGGCGGGTCGGGCTGATCTCGGTGGACTCGGCGATGTACGAGGAGAGCCGGGCCTCCTCGTAGACGATCTCCATACCGCGGCCGCCGAGCACGTACGACGGGCGGACCAGGACCGGGTAGCCGATCTCGTCGGCGATGGCCTTGGCCTCGTCGAAGGTGGTCGCGGTGCCGTGCTTGGGGGCGGGCAGTCCGGCCTCGGCCAGGACGCGGCCGAAGGCGCCGCGGTCCTCGGCGAGGTGGATGGCCTCGGGCGAGGTGCCGACGATCGGCACCCCGTTGTCCTTGAGGGCCTGCGCCAGGCCGAGTGGGGTCTGGCCGCCGAGCTGGACGATGACGCCCGCGATCGGGCCGGCCAGCGACTCGGCGTGCACGATCTCCAGCACGTCCTCGAGCGTCAGCGGCTCGAAGTACAGGCGGTCGGAGGTGTCGTAGTCCGTCGAGACGGTCTCGGGGTTGCAGTTGACCATCACGGTCTCGTAGCCCGCGTCGTGCAGCGCGAACGAGGCGTGGACGCAGGAGTAGTCGAACTCGATGCCCTGGCCGATGCGGTTGGGGCCCGAGCCGAGGATGATCACGGCGGGCTTCTCGCGCGGCGCGACCTCGGACTCCTCGTCGTAGGACGAGTAGAAGTACGGGGTCTTGGCGGCGAACTCGGCGGCGCAGGTGTCGACCGTCTTGTAGACCGGGCGCACCCCCAGCGCGTGCCGGACCTCGCGCACGACGTCCTCGCGCAGTCCCCGGATCTCACCGATCTGAATGTCGGAGAACCCGTGCCGCTTGGCGTCGGCGAGCAGCTCGGGGCCGAGCTTGTCGGCGGCCGCCAGATCGTCGGCGACCTCCTTGATCAGGAAGAGCTGGTCGGTGAACCACGGGTCGATCCGCGTCGCGTCGAAGATCTCCTCCGGGGTGGCGCCGGCGCGGATCGCCTGCATGACGGTGTTGATCCGGCCGTCGGTCGGCACCGCCGCCGTGGCCAGCAGCGCGTCCTTGTGGCCGGGCTCGCCGACGAAGGTGAACTGGCTGCCCTTCTTCTCCAGCGAGCGCAGCGCCTTCTGCAGCGCCTCGGTGAAGTTGCGGCCCATCGCCATGGCCTCGCCGACCGACTTCATGGTGGTGGTGAGGGTCGCGTCGGCCGCCGGGAACTTCTCGAAGGCGAAGCGCGGCACCTTGACGACGACGTAGTCGAGCGTCGGCTCGAAGGACGCCGGGGTCTTCTCGGTGATGTCGTTCGGGATCTCGTCGAGCGTGTAGCCGACGGCGAGCCGGGCGGCGATCTTGGCGATCGGGAAGCCGGTGGCCTTGGAGGCGAGCGCCGAGGAGCGCGAGACCCGCGGGTTCATCTCGATGACGATGACGCGGCCGTCTTCGGGGTTGATCGCGAACTGGATGTTGCAGCCGCCGGTGTCGACGCCGACCTCGCGGATGATCGCGATACCGACGTCCCGCAGGTTCTGGTACTCGCGGTCGGTCAGCGTCAGCGCCGGGGCGACGGTGATGGAGTCGCCGGTGTGGACGCCCATCGGGTCGAAGTTCTCGATGGAGCAGACGACCACGACGTTGTCGTTGCGGTCGCGCATCAGCTCCAGCTCGTACTCCTTCCAGCCGAGGATGGACTCCTCCAGGAGCACCTCGGTGGTCGGCGAGAGCGTGAGGCCCTGGCCGGCGATACGGCGCAGTTCCTCCTCGTCGTGGGCGAAGCCGGAGCCGGCGCCGCCCATGGTGAAGGACGGGCGGACGACGACGGGGTAGCCGCCGAGGGTGTCCACGCCCGAGATGACGTCGTCCATCGAGTGGCAGATGACGGAGCGGGCGGACTCGCCGTAGCCGATCTTGGCGTTGACGGCCTCGACGACGCCCTTGAAGAGCTGGCGGTCCTCGCCCTTGTTGATCGCCTCGACGTTGGCGCCGATCAGCTCGACGTTGTGCTTGTCCAGGACGCCGTTGTCGTGCAGCGAGATCGCCGTGTTGAGCGCGGTCTGGCCGCCGAGGGTGGGCAGGAGCGCGTCGGGGCGCTCCTTGGCGATGATCTTCTCGACGTACTCCGGCGTGATCGGCTCGACGTAGGTGGCGTCGGCGATCTCGGGGTCGGTCATGATCGTGGCCGGGTTGGAGTTCACGAGGATGACCCGCAGGCCCTCGGACTTCAGCACCCGGCAGGCCTGGGTACCGGAGTAGTCGAACTCCGCTGCCTGGCCGATGACGATCGGGCCGGAGCCGATGACCAGGACGGACTGGATATCGGTGCGCTTAGGCACGCTGGCCCTCCATCAGAGATACGAAGCGGTCGAACAGGTACGCGGCGTCGTGCGGGCCGGCGGCTGCTTCGGGGTGGTACTGGACGCTGAACGCCGGCTGGTCGAGGAGGTGGAGTCCCTCGACCACGTTGTCGTTCAGGCAGACGTGGCTGACCTCGGCCCGGCCGTAAGGCGTGTCGGAGACCGTGTCGAGCGGCGCGTCGACGGCGAAGCCGTGGTTGTGCGCGGTGACCTCGACCTTGCCGGTGGTGCGGTCCTGGACCGGCTGGTTGATGCCGCGGTGGCCGTACTTGAGCTTGTAGGTGCCGAACCCGAGCGCGCGGCCCAGGATCTGGTTGCCGAAGCAGATGCCGAAGAGCGGGGTCTTCCGCTCCAGCACACCGCGCATCACCGCGACCGGGTGGTCGGCGGTGGCCGGGTCGCCGGGGCCGTTGGAGAAGAACACCCCGTCGGGCGCGACGGCGTACACGTCCTCGACGGTCGCGGTGGCGGGCAGCACATGGACCTCGATGCCGCGCTCGGCCATCCGCTGCGGCGTCATCGCCTTGATGCCGAGGTCGATCGCGGCCACGGTGAAGCGCTTGGTGCCGATCGCCGGGACGATGTACGACTCCTTGGTCGCCACCTCGGCCGACAGGTCGGCGCCCTTCATCTCGGGCGCCTGGAGGACCTTGGCGAGCAGGTCCGCGTCGGTGCCGATGCCGGCACCGGAGAAGATGCCGACCCGCATGGCGCCGCGCTCGCGCAGATGGCGGGTGAGGGCGCGGGTGTCGATGCCGCTGATGCCGACGACGCCCTGGTTGACGAGTTCCTCGTCGAGGGTGCGGCGGGCGCGCCAGTTGGAGGAGACCCGGGCGGGGTCGCGGACCACATAGCCGGCGACCCAGATGCGGGAGGACTCCGGGTCCTCGTCGTTGACGCCGGTGTTGCCGATGTGCGGGGCCGTCATGACGACCACCTGGCGGTGGTACGACGGGTCGGTCAGCGTCTCCTGGTAACCGGACATGCCGGTGGAGAAGACGGCCTCGCCGAAGGTCTCCCCCACCGCGCCGTAAGCACGGCCGCGGAAGATCCGGCCGTCCTCCAGGACGAGTACGGCGGGGGTCCTGTCTGCCCGCTGGGTGGAGGTCGTCATCGTGGGCCTTCCTGGTGGAGCGGGGCGGCGACGGCACTGTCGCCGGGGTGCTGGTCGGGTTCGGGGGCGTCCGCTGCGGATGCCGCGGCCCCGGATGCTGATGCCATGGAGTCGACCGCGTCGACCCAGCCGGCGTGCTCGGCCGCGTGCTCGGAGCGGAAGCCCGAGTCGATGAGCCGGCCGCCGTGCTCCCAGGTGATCACCAGCAGGCCGCCCTCGGTGAGGACCTTGCCGGCGATGCCCTTGTCGAGCCGGGCGCCGCGCAGTGCGGCGGTGGGGACGAAGAAGTCCGGCGCGCCGGTCCGTTCCGCGCGCAGGCCCTGCTCCGTCAGAGTGAGCACGACCATGCTGCGCACCCCGAGACCGTGGGCGACGATGCGGTCAAGCCACTGACCCGCGGTGGTGCTGCCGTGGTAGCGGCCCTTGAGGGTCAGCAGCGGTTCGGCGCCGTCCTCGGGGGCGGTGGGCAGCTCGGGCAGGCCGCCCTGCAGGGTGCCGCGCCACTTCCAGCCCTCGCGCATCAGCCAGTAGACGAGCGCGACGAACAGGCCCAGGCCGACGATCCAGCCGATCCGTGCGGACCAGTCGGTGACCTGCTGGGACTTCTGGTCCGCCGCCAGCAGAAGAGTCAGAGTTGTCACGCGAGTTTCCCGTCCACGACCGTCGCCCTGCCCCGCAGGAAGGTGGCGATCACCCGGCCCGGCAGCTCGCGGCCCTCGTACGGGGTGTTGCGGCTGCGGGAGGCGAAGCCCGCGGGGTTCACCACTCCACGGTATGCCGGATCGACGAGAGTGAGGTTCGCGGGCTCGCCCGCGGCGACCGGCCGTCCGTGTCCTGCCAGCCGGCCGATGGCGGCGGGCCGCGCCGACATGCGGTCGGCGACGCCGGCCCAGTCGAGCAGACCGGTGTCGACCATCGTCTGCTGGACGACGGACAGCGCGGTCTCCAGGCCCACCATGCCCATGGCGGCCGCGGCCCACTCGCAGTCCTTGTCCTCGTGCGGGTGCGGCGCGTGGTCGGTGGCGACGCAGTCGATGGTGCCGTCGGCCAGCGCCTCGCGCAGCGCCATGACGTCGGCCTCGGTGCGCAGCGGCGGGTTGACCTTGTAAACCGGGTTGTACGAGCGGACCAGCTCGTCGGTGAGCAGCAGGTGGTGCGGGGTGACCTCGGCGGTCACGTTCCAGCCCTTGGACTTGGCCCAGCGGACGATCTCGACGGAGCCGGCCGTGGACAGGTGGCAGATGTGCACCCGGGAGTCGACGTGCGCGGCGAGCAGCACATCGCGAGCGATGATCGACTCCTCGGCGACCGCCGGCCAGCCGATCAGGCCCAGTTCGCCGGAGACGATGCCCTCGTTCATCTGGGCGCCCTCGGTGAGGCGGGGCTCCTGGGCGTGCTGGGCGACGACACCGTCGAAGGCCTTCACGTACTCCAGCGCGCGGCGCATGATCACCGCGTCGTCGACGCACTTGCCGTCGTCGGAGAAGACCCGCACACCGGCGGCGGAGTCGGCCATCGCGCCGAGCTCGGCGAGCTGCTTGCCCGCCAGGCCGACGGTGACGGCGCCGACCGGCTGCACGTCGCAGTAGCCGGACTCGCGGCCGAGCCGCCAGACCTGCTCGACGACGCCCGCGGTGTCCGCGACGGGGAAGGTGTTGGCCATCGCGTGCACGGCGGTGTAGCCGCCGATGGCGGCGGCGCGGGTGCCGGTCAGGACCGTCTCGGAGTCCTCGCGGCCCGGCTCGCGCAGATGGGTGTGCAGGTCGACGAGGCCCGGCAGCAGGATCATGCCGTCGGCCTCGACGACGGTGGCGTCGCCGGCCTCCAGAGCGGTTCCGACGGCGGCGATCGTCTCACCGTCGATCAGGACGTCCTGCGGGTCGCCGCCAAGGATCTTCGCGCCTCGGATCAGGGTCTTGCTCATGACTGGTGGTTCTCCTCGGTGCGGGCGGCGGGGGCGGCCGTGGCGATGGCGGGTTCGTTCCCGCCGAGCAGCAGGTACAGGACGGCCATCCGGATGCTGACGCCGTTGGCGACCTGCTCGACGACGGTGCAGCGCTCGGAGTCGGCGACCTCGGCGGTGATCTCCATGCCGCGGTTCATCGGGCCGGGGTGCATGACGATGGCGTGTTCCGGCAGGGCGGCCATCCGGCCGCCGTCGAGGCCGTAGCGCCGGGAGTACTCGCGCTCGGTGGGGAAGAACGCGGCGTTCATCCGTTCGCTCTGCACCCGCAGCATCATCACGGCGTCGGACTTGGCGAGCACCGCGTCCAGGTCGTAGGAGACGTCGCAGGGCCAGGTGTCCACGCCGATCGGCAGCAGGGTCGGCGGGGCGACCAGGGTGACCTGGGCGCCGAGCGTGTTGAGCAGATGGACGTTGGAGCGGGCGACCCGGCTGTGCAGGATGTCGCCCACGATCGTGATCCGGCGGCCCGCCAGATCGCGCCCGCTTCCGTCACCGGGGCCGCGGTGGAACGTGGGGCCACCATCCTTTGAGCCCGCCAGGTGCCGGCGCATGGTGAAGGCGTCGAGCAGCGCCTGGGTGGGGTGTTCGTGGGTGCCGTCACCGGCGTTGACGACCGAGCCGCCGATCCAGCCGGAGGTGGCGAGCCGGTGCGGGGCGCCGGAGGAGCCGTGCCGGATGACGACGGCGTCGGCGCCCATCGCCTCCAGGGTCAGCGCGGTGTCCTTGAGGGACTCGCCCTTGGAGACCGAGGAGCCCTTGGCGGAGAAGTTGATGACATCGGCGGAGAGCCGCTTGGCGGCGGCCTCGAAGGAGATGCGGGTGCGGGTCGAGTCCTCGAAGAAGAGGTTGACGACGGTGCGGCCGCGCAGGGTCGGCAGCTTCTTGATCGGCCGGTCGGCCACGCGGGCCATTTCCTCGGCGGTGTCGAGTACGAGGATGGCGTCGTCGCGGGTCAGGTCGGCGGCCGAGATCAGGTGGCGCTTCATCGGGTCACTCCGAAGGGGGTACTGGGACGGCGGAGGGCATGCTCGTGGGCCCGGACCACACAGGGGTCCGGGTCGTGCTTGCGCTATTCGTCCGCCGGGGAGCCCTCGCGCACGCCGAGGAGGACCGTGTCACGGCCGTCCTCTTCGGTGAGGTGGACCTTGACGGTCTCGCGCAGCGAGGTGGGGAGGTTCTTGCCGACGTAGTCGGCCCGGATCGGGAGTTCGCGGTGGCCGCGGTCGACCAGGACGGCGAGCTGTACGGCTCGCGGCCGGCCGATGTCGTTGAGCGCGTCGAGGGCGGCGCGGATCGTGCGGCCCGAGAAGAGCACGTCGTCGACGAGGATCACCAGCCGGCCGTCGACGCCGTCACCGGGGATGTCGGTGCGGGCCAGCGCGCGGGCCGGGTGCAGCCGCAGGTCGTCGCGGTACATGGTGATGTCGAGCGACCCGACCGGGACCTTGCGGCCGGTGATGTCGGCGAGCTTGTCGGCCAGCCTGCGGGCGAGGAAGACACCGCGGGTGGGAATGCCGAGGAGCACCACGTCGTCGGCGCCCTTTGCGCGTTCGACGATCTCGTGGGCGATGCGGGTCAGGACCCGGGCCATGTCCGGTGCTTCGAGCACCGGGCGTGCGGATGTACTGCGGTCTTCAGCCATGAAGGGCTCTCCTTCCCCGCCTCACAGGACGGGTCTTAAAGGACGCCAGGGATACAGCCTCACGTTACCAGGCGCGCAGGTCGCGTTCTCGGGCGGTCACCCGCACGATAGGCACACCGGTACGAATCGGACGCTCGTGCAGTACAGGGAGACCGGTCCGGACCATTCGGCTTGACGAAGTCAAATTACGCTGCGTAACCTCACAGTGAGTCACCGAGATTCCGTCCGGGGAGCCTTATGTCCAGCGATTACGCCAAACAGCTCGGAGCCAAGCTCCGCGCCATCCGCACGCAGCAGGGTCTCTCCCTTCACGGCGTCGAGGAGAAGTCCCAGGGCCGCTGGAAGGCCGTCGTCGTCGGCTCGTACGAGCGTGGCGACCGCGCCGTGACCGTACAGCGACTCGCCGAGCTGGCGGACTTCTACGGAGTGCCGGTCCAGGAACTGCTGCCCGGCACCACGCCGGGCGGGGCCGCCGAGCCGCCGCCGAAGCTTGTCCTGGACCTGGAGCGACTGTCCCAGGTCCCGCCGGACAAGGCCGGTCCGCTGCAGCGCTACGCCGCCACCATCCAGAGCCAGCGCGGGGACTACAACGGCAAGGTGCTGTCGATCCGCCAGGACGACCTGCGCACGCTGGCCGTGATCTACGACCAGTCGCCGTCGGTCCTCACCGAGCAGCTCATCGGCTGGGGCGTCCTCGACGCCGACGCGCGCCGCGCGGTTCAGCACGAAGACGGCTGAAAACGGCTGTCAAACACAAGTGCAGAAACGTACCGCCCGGGGCGGTGTCCGCAGGGACACCGCCCCGGGCGGTTCTGTTTGCCCCGGCGCCCGGAACGGGCCCGCGGCGGTCCCCGTCACTCGTACGGCCCAGTCCGCGCCCGGTAGAGCCGGCCGATGACTTCCGGCAGCAGCCGTTCGGTCAGCCGGGGCGGCAGCGCCTGCAGGACCGCCAGCACCGGGGCCATCCGCTCCGGGAGCGCCCCGTCGTCGGAAATGCCGGCGAGCTGGAGGGCCAGAGCGACCTCCTCGGGGCCGAGCGTGTCGGGATCGAGCTGGGCGGCGAGCCCGGCGAGCCCTTCGTCGACGGTGGCCGGGCCGAGGTCACGGGCCCGCCGTACGGCGCCGCCGAGCTCCTCCAGCAGCAGGGCGATCCGCCCGGGGGACGCCACCGCGGCCGTGACGGTCAGATGCAGATTGGGCGGGGAGCCGCCGAAGGCGGGCTGCGGCTGCAGGAACCACCCGCGCAGCCGCATCTCGTCGGCGACGACGAAGGGGTCCAGCCCCGGGTCGTCGGAGGCCACGGCGACCAGCGACGCCTGCGGGCTGCCCAGCACCCGCAGCCCGTCGATTCGGCCGATGCCCCCGACGAGGGCCTGTACCGCCTCGTGCACGCGCCCGGAGAGCTCGGCGTAGGCCGAGGGGCCGATCCGCCGCAGGACCGCCCAGGCGGCGGCCAGCGGCCCGGCGGACTTGGTGCCCTGGAGCGTCGCGTTGACCACCGGGTAGCCGGGCCATGAGGCGTCCGCGAACCAGCCGTGCCGGCGCAGCTCGGCGTCCCGGAAGAGCAGCACCGAGGCGCCCTTGGGGGTGTACGCGTACTTGTGCAGGTCCACCGAGAGCGACGTGACGCCCGGCACCGCCAGGTCGAACGCGGGCGGCCGGGGCAGCGTCCTGGGCAGGTGCGCCAGGTACCAGCCGCCGATGCAGGCGTCGACATGGCACAGCACCCCGCGCCCGGCCGCCGCGGCGGCGATCTCGGTGACCGGATCGATCACCCCGTGGGCGTAGGACGGTGCCGAGGCCACCACCAGGGCCGTCCGGTCGGTGGTGGCGGCCGCCATGGCCTCCGGGCGGGCCCGGAACGTCGCCGGGTCCACCGGGACCGTGACGACGGTCAGGCCGAAGAGCGCGGCGGCCTTGCGGAAGGCCGCGTGGGCGGTGGCGGGCAGCACGAGTTCCGGGGCGGTGACGCCCCGGGTGCGGCGGGCGTGGTTCCGGGCGGTCAGCACGGCGAGCAGACAGCTCTCGGTACCGCCGCTGGTGAAGGTGCCGGCTGTCCTGTCGTCCCCGCCGAGCAGTCCGGCGACCCGGCCGACGATGTCGTTCTCCAGGGCCACCACGCTGGGAAAGGCCGTCATGTCCAGGCCGTTGACCCCGGCGAAGGCCGCCTGGGCGCGCTCCGCGAGGTCGTCGAGACCGTCCAGCCCGGAGTCGTAGACGTACGCCATGGTGCGGCCGCCGCGCACCGGCAGGTCCTGGGACCGCAGCGCCGTCAGCCGGTCGATGATCTCCTGATCGGTCTCCTGATCGGACATGCCAGCGAAACTAGGCCACCGTCCGGGAAACGCACCAGGCCCAAAGCAGAAGATTGTTCAGCTTCTGCTCCGGGCCTGGTCGGTGCGGGTGACGCTATCGCCGGAGAGTCGGCTTGAGGTCCTTCAGACGGGCCAGCAGCCCGTTGACGAAGGCGGGCGACTCATCGGTGGAGAACTCCTTGGCGAGCTGGACCGCCTCGTCCAGCACGACCGCGTCCGGGGTCTCGTCCTCCCAGATCAGCTCATAGGTGCCGAGCCGCAGGACGTTCCGGTCGACGACCGGCATCCGGTCCAGCGTCCAGCCCACCGAGTAGGTCGCGAGCAGCTCGTCGATGCGGGGCGCGTTGGCGGCGTACCCCTCGACCAGCTGCATGGTGTACTCGGTGACCGGCGGCTGCCGGTCGTCGGTCCGGGCGAGCCGGATCCAGTCCGCCATGGCGGTCTTCGGGTCGACACCCCGCTGATCCGCTTCGAAGAGGATCTGGAAGGCACGCTTGCGGGCCTTGTTCCGAGCAGCCACGTTAGCTGTTCACCCGGCCGAGATAGTCACCCGAACGGGTGTCGACCTTGATCTTCTCACCGGTGGTGATGAAGAGCGGAACGCCGATCTCGTAGCCGGTCTCGAGCCGGGCCGGCTTGGAGCCACCGGTGGACCGGTCGCCCTGGACACCCGGCTCGGTGTACTCGATGACCAGCTCGACGGAGGCCGGGAGCTCGATGTAGAGCGGAGCGCCCTCGTACATCGCCACGACGGCCTCGAAGCCTTCGAGGAGGTAGTTGGCGGCGTCGCCGACGACCTCGGGGGTGATGTACACCTGGTCGAAGGTGTCGGTGTCCATGAAGACGAAGTCGGTGCCGTCCTTGTAGGAGAACTGCATACCGCGCTTGTCGACGTTGGCCGTCTCGACCTTGATGCCGGCGTTGAAGGTCTTGTCGACGACCTTGCCGGACAGCACGTGCTTGAGCTTCGTGCGGACGAAGGCGGGGCCCTTGCCGGGCTTGACGTGCTGGAACTCGACAACGGTCCAGAGCTGGCCGCCGTCGAGCTTGAGCACGAGGCCGTTCTTGAGGTCGTTCGTGGATGCCACGGTTGCGGAATCTCCTGAAAGTGCAGCTTCGGAGACCGAGGGGGCGCGCCCTTTTACAGGGCGAGCAGTTCCTTGGTCGTAATGGTGAGTAGCTCGGGCCCGCCGTCCGTCGGTGGACGTACGACGAGTGTGTCGTCGATGCGGACACCGCCGCGGCCCGGAAGGTGGACCCCCGGTTCGACGGTGACCGGCACGCAAGCGTCCAGTTTACCCATGGCCGCAGGTGACAGCCGAGGGTCCTCGTCGATTTCGAGTCCCACGCCGTGTCCCGTCACCTCTCCGAGGGCCTCCCCGTAGCCCGCGGCGGCCAGTACGGAGCGCGCCGCGTGGTCCACATCACGGCAGGCCACACCGGGTGCGAGCGCCTCCCGGCCGGCCCGCTGGGCGGCGAAGACCAGCTCGTACAGCTCGATCTGCCAGTCAGCGGGAGAAGTCCCCACGACGAAGGTGCGGCCGACCTCGCAGCGGTATCCGCGGTAGCAGGCGCCGAGCCGGACGGTGAGGAAGTCGCCCTCCTCGACGCGCCGGTCGGTGGGGACGTGCCGCGCGGCCCCCGAGTGCGGCCCGGTGCCCACACAGGTGGGGAAGGCCGGACCGTCCGCGCCGTGGTCGACCAGCCGGCGCTCCAGTTCCAGCGCGAGGTGCCGCTCGGTCCTGCCGACCAGGATCGACTCCAGCAGCTCGCCGAGCGCCTGGTCGGCGAGTTCGGCGGCGATCCGGATCGAGGCGATCTCCTGCTCGTCCTTGACCACCCGCAGCTGTTCCACGGCCCCGCGGAGGTCGGTCAGCCGCAGGCCGGGCGCGACCGAGCCGATCGCCCGGTGCCGGCTGACCGTGAGGTGGTGTTCCTCGACGGCCAGCGTGTCGCCCCGCCGGTCGAGGACCAGTCCGGCGGCGGCCACCACCGGATCGCCGTCCGACCGGGCCAGGACCACGGTCCGTACGTCCTCCGGCGGCTGCGCCTCGGACAGGTCCCCGACCGCGGGGCGGCTGCGGACCAGCGCGTCCTGGTCGCCGGGGCCGATCAGCAGGACCGCGCCGGTGGGCGCGCAGCCGGTCAGATAGCGGACGTTCGCGGGGCGGGAGACCAGCGCCGCCGCCGCTCCGGACGCCGCGCATCGGTCGCGCAGGCGTTCTCTGCGGGCTGCGTGCACGTCGGACATGTCGCGAGCGTACGTGCGGGCCGCCCGGGGGGCCGCCCGAGCGCGTCCGACCGGGGACGGCCCGCCGGGCTACCAGACGGGCGGGCCCTGGACGCTGCGGGCCACGACCCGGTCCAGCGCCGCGGCCGCCGCGACCACGTCGAGCTGCGAATTGTCGATGATCGGCAGCCCTGATCCGTACCAGCCGGCCATCCGGCCGTGGATCCGGGCGACCTCCTCGTCGGACAGCCGCCGGTTCCCGTTGCGCGCGGCGTTGCGGGCCAGCACCACGTCCAGGCCCGGGAGCAGGACGACGGGCAGCAGGCCGGGGCCGACGTGCCGCTTCCAGCCGCCGAGGCCGACGACCGGCCGGTCCGGGAAGACCGCGTCGTCGATGATGCACGATATGCCGTTGGCCAGGAAGTTCCGGGCCGAGAAGCCGCAGGTGCGGCGGGCCAGCCGGTACTGGGCTTCGGAGTGCTCGTTCCAGCCGGCCTGCGGGTCCGCGAAACCGGAGCGGACCCACTCGCGGACGTCGTCGAGGCTGATGTGGGCGGTCGGTACGCCGCGGTTGTCCGCCCAGTGCCGGGCGATGGTGGTCTTGCCGGCCCCGGCCGCGCCGATCAGCAGGACCGCCACGGGCCCCGGGCCGCCGCCCGGCGGCGAGCCGCCGGAAGCGGCGGGCAGCTGGACCGGGCCGGCGGCAGGCAGGGGGAAGTGGCCGGTGGTGCTGGGGGCCGGCTGAGGTCCCGGCCGGCCGGGCTGCGGTGCCCCCACAGCGTGCTGCATCCCGTCCCACTCCATCTCGTGCCGGAGGTTCTGCTTCCGTGACGGCCGGGAACAGGCCGTTCGAACCGAACCGTACCGTCCCCGGAGGCTCTTGTGTGAACGGCCGGGGAGCGGCACAGGTGCCCGGACGGCGATGTCAGCCGGTGATCTCCTCCGCCAGGGCGCGCAGCGCCAGCCGGTAGGAGCCGATGCCGAAGCCGGCGACGGTACCGGTGGAGACGGCCGCGATGACCGAGGTGTGGCGGAATTCCTCACGGGTGTACGGGTTCGAGATGTGCACCTCGATGAGCGGAGCGGTGCGCTGCGCCGCCGCGTCCCGGATCCCGTACGAGTAGTGGGTGAACGCGCCCGGGTTGATGACGACCGGGATCCGGCCGTCGGCCGCCTCGTGCAGCCAGCGGATCAGCTCGCCCTCGTCGTTGGTCTCGCGGACCTCGACGTCGAAGCCGAGCTCCTTGCCGAGGGTGGTGCAGGCCTCGACGAGCCCGGCGTACGAGGTGGCGCCGTACACGTCGGGCTCGCGGGAGCCGAGCCGGCCGAGGTTCGGCCCGTTCAGCACCAGGACGCGGCCGCTCACCCCGGTCACTTGGAGACCTCCGCGTAGGCGGCCACCAGGACCGCCGGGTCCGGGCCCTCCAGGACGGTGGGCTTGGCCAGCCCGTCCAGCACGATGAAGCGCAGCAGGTCACCGCGGGACTTCTTGTCGACGCGCATGGTGTCCAGCAGCTTCGGCCACTGGTCCCCGCGGTAGGTCAGCGGCAGCCCCACCGACTCCAGGACGGTGCGGTGCCGGTCGGCGGTCGCGTCGTCCAGCCGGCCGGCCAGCCGGCCCAGCTCGGCGGCGAAGACCATGCCGATGGAGACCGCGGCGCCGTGCCGCCAGTTGTAGCGCTCGTTCTTCTCGATGGCGTGCGCCAGGGTGTGGCCGTAGTTCAGGATCTCGCGCGGGCCGCTCTCCTTGAGGTCGGCGGAGACCACGTCGGCCTTGACCTGGATGGAGCGCACGATCAGCTCGGCGGTGTGCTCGCCCTGCGGCGTACGGGCCCCGGCCGGGTCGGCCTCGATCAGGTCCAGGATCACCGGGTCGGCGATGAAGCCGGCCTTGATGATCTCGGCGAGGCCGCTGATGTAGTCGTTGGGCGGCAGCGAGTCCAGCGCCGCGAGGTCGCACAGCACCCCGGTCGGCGGGTGGAACGCCCCGACCAGGTTCTTGCCCTCGGCGGTGTTGATGCCGGTCTTCCCGCCGACCGCCGCGTCCACCATGCCCAGCACGGTGGTGGGGACGGCGATCCAGCGCACTCCGCGCAGCCAGGTCGCCGCCACGAAGCCGGCGATGTCCGTGGTGGCTCCGCCGCCGACGCCGACGATCACGTCGGTGCGGGTGAAGCCGGTCTGGCCCAGCGCCTTCCAGCAGTAGGCGGCGACCTCGACGGTCTTGGCCTCCTCGGCGTTCGGCAGCTGGATCGCGATGGCCTCGAAGCCCTGCTCGGCGAGGTCAGCGCGCAGCGCCTCGCCGGTGGCGGCGAGCGCCTCCGGGTGCAGGACCGCGACCCGCTTGGCGGCCGGCCCGATGAGGGCGGGCAGCTCGGCCAGCAGCTGGCGTCCGACCAGCACCTCGTAGGGTTCCGTACCCGCGGTGCCGGCGATCGCGATACGGGTGGGGTTCTCGCTCATGCGTCCTTCAACTCCAGTGCGTCGAGGACCGCTTCGGCAGCGTCCTCGGGGGTGCGGTCGTCGGTGGAGACGACCGCGCGGGCGACCTCGGTGTACAGCGGACGGCGCTTCTCCATCAGCTCGCGCCACTGCTGGCGCGGGGCGACGGCGAGCAGCGGGCGTGGGGCGTCCAGCCCGACCCGCTTGACGGCGTCGTTGACCCCGACGTCCAGGAAGACCACCGGGCGGCCGCGCAGCAGGCTGCGGGCGACCGGCGACATGATCGCTCCGCCGCCGAGCGCCAGTACGCCGGTGTGCTCGGCGAGGGCGTCGGTGACCGCGGCCAGTTCGAGCTGCCGGAAGTGGTCCTCACCGTCGTTGATGAAGATCTCCGGGATGGACTTGCCCGCGGTCTGCGCGACATCCGCGTCGGTGTCCCGGTAGGTGGTGCCGAGCCGGGCCGCGAGCAGCATGCCGACGGTGGTCTTGCCCGCACCGGGCGGGCCGACGAGGACGACCAGCGGCCCGGTCAACGGATCGCCAGGTTCTCGAGGTACCCCTGGACGTTGCGCCGGGTCTCGCCCACCGAGTCGCCGCCGAACTTCTCCGCGACCGCGTCGGCGAGCACCAGCGCGACCATGGCCTCCGCGACGATCCCGGCGGCCGGCACCGCGCAGACGTCCGAGCGCTGGTGATGGGCCGCGGCGACCTCACCGGTGGTGACGTCGACGGTGGCCAGGGCGCGCGGCACCGTCGCGATCGGCTTCATCGCCGCCCGGACCCGCAGCAGCTCACCGGTGCTCATCCCGCCCTCGGTGCCGCCGGAGCGGCCGGTGGAGCGGCGGATGCCCTCGGGGCCGGGCACGATCTCGTCGTGCGCCTGCGAACCCGGCACCCGGGCCAGCCCGAAGCCGTCGCCGACCTCGACGCCCTTGATCGCCTGGATGCCCATCAGGGCGGCGGCCAGCCGCGCGTCGAGCCGGCGGTCCCAGTGGACGTGGCTGCCGAGTCCGACGGGAACGCCGTACGCCAGCACCTCGACGACTCCGCCCAGGGTGTCGCCGTCCTTGTGGGCCTGGTCGATCTCGGCGACCATCGCGTCGCTCGCGTCGGAGTCCAGGCAGCGCACCGGGTCGGCGTCGAGCCGGGCCTCGTCGGCGGGCACCGGCAGGACCCCGTACGGGGCCTTGGCCGCGGCCAGTTCGACGACATGGCTGACGATCTCGATGCCCGTCGTCTCCTTGAGGTAGGAGCGGGCGACGGCGCCCAGCGCGACGCGGGCGGCGGTCTCCCGGGCGCTGGCGCGCTCCAGGATCGGCCGGGCCTCGTCCAGCGCGTACTTCTGCATACCGGCGAGGTCCGCGTGGCCGGGGCGCGGGCGGGTCAGCGGCGCGTTGCGCCCCAGACCGGCCAGGATCTCCGGGTCGACGGGGTCGGCCGCCATGACCTGTTCCCACTTGGGCCACTCGGTGTTGCCGACCATGATGGCGACCGGGCTGCCCATGGTCAGGCCGTGCCGTACGCCGCCGAGGAAGGTGACCTCGTCCTGCTCGAACTTCATCCGGGCACCGCGGCCATAACCCAGCCGCCGGCGCGCCAGCGCGTCCGCCACCATCGCCGTGGTGACGGGTACGCCGGAGGGCAGCCCCTCCAGCGTCGCGACGAGTGCGGGACCGTGCGACTCCCCCGCGGTCAGCCAGCGCAACCTGCTCAACGGTGCTCCTCTTGCTCGCGCCTCGAACGTCCGAAATTCAACGGCACGGCCGGGTGCGCGGCCCTGGCCCGCCACCACCGATCCTCCCACGGCCGGGGCGGACGTCCCGCCTCCGGTCCAGGTTGTGGACGTGGCGGCGCGGCGGGCTCAGAACGGGTGGACGCCGCCGGTGTCAGACACCCAGTGCCGCCTCGCCGGCGGCGCGCATCGCCGCGAGCGGTGCGGGCGTCCGGCCGGTCATCCGCTCGACCTGGAGCACGGCTTGGTGCACCAGGAGGTCGAGGCCGCCGACGACCTCGCCACCGCGGGCCGTCCAGGCCGCCGCGAGGGCGGTCGGCCACGGGTGGTACAGCACGTCGAAGAGCGCGCCCGGCCGCTCCGGCACGAACTCGGCGAGGCCGTCGGTGGCGCCCGCCGGGGTGGTGGCGATCACCAGCGGTGCCTCGAAGGCCTTCGCCGCGTCGCCCCAGTCCTCGGTGCGCACCCGCACGCCCAGCCGTTCGCCCCACTCGCGCATCTCGGCGGCACGCGCGGCGCTGCGCACGTACACGGTGACCTCGCCGGCGCAGATCCGGGCGAGCGCGGCCAGCGCGGACGAGGCGGTCGCCCCGGCGCCGAGCACGACCGCGGACTCCACGCTCGTCACACCGTGTTCGCGCAGCGCGGCGGCGATTCCCGGGATGTCGGTGTTGTCGCCGGTCAGCCGGCCGTCCGCGGTGAAGACCACGGTGTTGACGGCCTCGACGGAGGCCGCGGTGGCGCTGACCTCGTCCAGCAGCGGGATGACCGCGCGCTTGAGCGGCATCGTCAGCGACAGCCCGGCCCAGCTGCCCGGCTCCCCCGTGCCGTCCCGGAGCCCGGCCAGGAAGCCGGGCAGCGCAGCCTCGTCCACCTCGAAGGGGTCGTAGCGCCAGCCGCTGAGACCGAGCTCGGCGTACGCGGCCCGGTGCAGCACCGGTGAGAGCGAGTGGGCGATCGGCGATCCCAGAACTGCTGCCCGGCGCTGCTCCACGTTCACGTTGCCCGTTTCCGTTCCGCCGGTCCCGCTGCCTCCCGAGTGAGGCGCGCGGTCATGCCCGGTCCCGCTGATCACCCCAGAATACGGATGGGCAGCGTCAGCCCAATGTCGATCCGCTGGTTGCCTCCCTGGGCACCCACATCGTGCAGGCATACGCTGCTTAGCCGGACGTTGACGTCCACGTTCCGCCGAGCGGCCGTAGCGGCGTCGGGATGCACCTTCTCGGGGCAGCGTGCGGGGCCGGGCAGCAAACCAGCCGCGCAACCGATCTTCTCGACCAACGCCGATTGGTCGTGGGCGGTCATACCGCCCGGAACGCGTCGCGCTTCACGTCGGCAACGAACGCCGACCACGCTTCGAAATTGAAGGCCACGACTGGACCGGCGGGGTCCTTGGAGTCCCTTACCCCAGTCCGGTCCAGGAGGGATGCGGCTTCGACACAGTCGCCCTTCACCAGTACGCCGATTTATGCGTTCAGGCGAGACAAAGCGCTGCCACATGTCCGATATAAGCATAGAATCTCACCCATTTCCACAAGTCGAAGGTATCTATAGCGCTACGATCCCCTTCTAAATGTTTCCAAAAAAGATGCTCTTCCATGGCGCCTCGCGGGCATGAGATGATCACTACTTCATGCAAACAAAGGAGATTCCATGTCTTCAAGAAAGTCCATAGCGATCGCAGCGGCATTCATATTTATATCCATAACGTGCGGTGGTGTGGCGAATGCCGCTCCCAGCGGATCCGGGGTGATCGGAAATCTTCGGGTCAATTGGTCTCCGAAATGCCTGACCCCATACGGGAACGGAACGGCAAATGGAACTCGCATAACCGTATGGCCTTGCAATGGGGGCGCCAGTCAACAATGGCATTGGGGGGCAATCTTTATCAACTCGTGAACAATGCGAGCGGAAAGTGCCTCACTCCCTACGGAAACAGCAGCAAAAGTGGCGCCCAACTCACTCTCTGGCCTTGCAATGGTGCCGAAGTCCAAAACTGGCGAACAAATAGTGGCGCCATCGGCCTCCGCGGCTACAGTAGTAATCAGTGGATAACCGGCGCAAATTGGAGCCTCGAAAACGGAACCAATGTTATCCAAGAAGATTATTATGCGGACGCTTCGCAAGACTGGACCGCCCAGTTCTAAGCAATTGCGCTATGAATCTCTATGATCCATTGATCGCTGGTGTCGTCTCGCAGCACAGCTATCGAGCGGGTCCGATCCTGATGCTGGACCGCAAGACCAGCTCATAGAGACGCAGGGCTTCGTCGGGGTGCCGTGCAGCCGGCTCCCCGCCGAAGCCCTCCACATGTCTTGCCGCTAGCCCTTGTACTGCCTGGCGAGTTTGTCGTGTTCTGCCAAGGTCTTGGTGAACTGAGTCTTCTTCCCGTCCAGCGAGATGAAGTAGTACCAGTCACCGGGCTCGGGATCGATGGCTGCCTTCAGCGCGTCGATACTCGGGTTGCCGATCGGGCCGGGCGGAAGACCCGCGTTGTGGTACGTGTTGTACGGGTCGTTCAGCTTACGCATTTCGGCAAGATTCAGCTTTGTGTTGTGCTGGTTCTTGATGTAGTTGAATGTGGAGTCGAACTCGAGCTTGCCATTGGTCTCGGTGTTCTTCGGATTCAGGCGGTTGTAGACAACGCGCGACATCTTACGGAAGTCGTCCGTCGTCTTTCCCTCGGCCTGCACCAGGCTCGCGACCGTGATGACTTCGAGCGGCGACTTGAGGCCCAGCTTCGTCGCCTCGCCCGCGAGGTCGTACTCCGCGTACCGCTTCGAGGCTTCCTTGACCATCTGGCTCAGTACTTCCTCGGGCTTCATGCCCTTTCCTACGCTGTAGCGCGTGGGGAAGAGGAAGCCTTCCAGCGGGTCCTTGATATTCGCGGCTGAATTCGCCCAGGCTGGCAGACCGAGACTCTTGGCCTTGGCGATCGCCACACCCTTGGTCGTACCCGCCGCGAGTCCCAACTTGTTGTCGATCAACGCGTAGACCTGAGTGTCGCGCCATCCCTCGGGAATGATGATGGCGCTCTGCTTGGACGGGTCGGTCATCATCGTGACCGCCGCCGCCGCCGACATCTCCTTGTGGAGGAGGAAGATGCCGGCCTGGATGCTCTTGCCCTTGGGGTTCTTGCCGGCCGCCGCGGTGAAGGCGTCGACGCTCTTCACCACGCCCGCCGCCTTGAGGATGTTGCCCATGTCCGTGAGCGTCGAGCCCTTTTTGATCTCGACCTGTACGTCGCCGGTGCCCTCGCCCGAGAAGTCGGGTGCCGCGCCGAAGTGGCTCTCGTAGAACTGGTAGCCGAAGTAGCCGGCACCGCCGATGCCGCCGCCAAGGACCAGCAGGACGACCAGGCAGGCGCAGCCGCTGCGGCGCTTCTTGCCCTCTTTCTTGCCGCCCTTGCCGCCACGCTTGCGTCCACCGCGGCCGGCCGGGGTGTCGTCGTCCGGCTCTTCCTCGTCCGTGTCGTCGGCGAAGAAGGCGTGCGTCTCCGGCTCGGACTCGGCCTCCCAGTCGCCGGTGTTGTCCGGGGCGGACCGCATCGGCTGCTGGGGCTGCTGCTCCGGCGGCTGCCGGTGCTGCGGCTGCTGCGGGGGCGGGTAGCCGCCCTGGCCGTAGAAGTCGGGCTGCTGGGCGCCGTAGGGATCGGCCGGCGGCTGGCCGCCGTAGGGATCGCCGGGGTTGGCACCGTACGGGGCGGACGAACCTCCGGAGGTGTCCCAGTCGTTGTACTGCTGCTGGCCCTGCTGGAGGTGCTGTTGCTGCTGCTGCGGGTACTGCTGGTGCTGCTGGGGGTACCCCTGCTGCGGGTACTGCTCCTGCTGGGGGTACTGCTGCTGTTGCGGATTCTGCGGGTATTGCTGCTGTTGGGGGTTCTGCTGCTGGTTCTGGGGGTATTGCTGCTGTTGGGGGTTCTGCTGCTGGTTCTGGGGGTATTGCTGCTGCGGGGGGTACTGCTGCTGGGGAGCCTGCTGACCGTTGTACGGGTACTGCGGCTGCTGCCCGGTGGCGTAGGGGTCCCAGTCGTCCTGCGGCTGCGGCTGGCGCGGCTGCTGCTGGTACCCCTGGTCACCGAAGAGCGGGTCCTCGGGATGCCACGGTTCGGAGCCGGAGCCCCGGCCATAGTCAGTCATCGATCCCCTTGGTACGCGTCGGTACGCGGGGCGATCGCATCCTCGGAACTGGCCGCCCCTTGCGAAACGGGCGGCGCCAGGTGGCGCCGCCGTGTCGCGCGGAACGTTACCGTACCGCGATCAGATGACCACTTCGACGCTCTCCCCCGCTGGTTTCCCCGACACCCGTTCGGTCTCGAGGGCGCTCTGCAGGATGACGATCGCGGCTGCCTGATCGACCACCGCACGGCCCTTCTTGGCCTTGACGCCCGATGCCCGCAGGCCCTGGGTGGCGGTGACCGTGGTCATCCGCTCGTCCACCAGCCGCACCGGGACGGGCGCGATGATTTTTGCCACATCCTGCGCGAACGCCCGGACCTTGACCGCCGCGGGACCCTCGTTCCCGCTCAGCGAGCGCGGCAGCCCCAGGACGACCTCGATCGGCTCGTACTCCTCGATGATCGCCGCGAGGCGGCGCAGCGCCGCCGGGACGTCCCGCCCCGGAACCGTCTCGACCGGTGTCGCGAGGACCCCGTCGGGGTCGCACGAGGCGACCCCGATCCGGGCATCCCCGACATCGACGGCGATACGCCTGCCTCTGCGCACCGTCAGGCCTTCTCTTCGACCAGGCGCTGGACCGCGGCGACGGCCTCGTCCACGGCGGCCGGGTTCTGGCCGCCGCCCTGCGCGACGTCGTCCTTGCCGCCTCCACCACCACCGAGGGTCTTGGCGGCGGACCTGACGAGTTCACCGGCCTTGATACCGCGCTCGCGGGCGGCCTCGTTGGTGGCGATGACGGTGAGCGGGCGGCCGTTGGCCACGGTGAACAGCGCGACGACGGCGCGCCGGCCGCCCCCGATGCGCTGCCGCACGTCCAGGACGAGCTTGCGCAGGTCGTCGGCGCCGGTGCCCTCCGGCACGGTGCCGGTGACCAGGGCCACGCCCTTGATGTCCTGGGCGCCCTGCGCCAGTCCGGCCGCGGCCTGCAGGACCTTGTCGGCGCGGAACCGCTCGATCTCCTTCTCCGCGTCCTTGAGCTTGGCGAGCATGCCCGAGATCTTGTCGGGCAGCTCCTCGGGACGGCCCTTCACCAGCTCGGTGAGCTGCGCGACGACCGTGTGCTCACGGGCCAGGAACTTGTACGCGTCCACCCCGACCAGCGCCTCGACCCGGCGCACTCCGGAGCCGATGGACGACTCACCGAGCAGCTTGACCAGCCCGAGCTGGGCGGTGTTGCCGACGTGCGTACCGCCGCACAGCTCCTTGGAGAAGTCGCCGATGGTGACCACGCGGACCCGGTCGCCGTACTTCTCGCCGAACTCGGCGATGGCGCCCTGCTTCTTGGCCTCTTCCATGCTCATGACCTCGGCGGTCACGTCGAGCTCCCGGGCGAGCACCTCGTTGATCTTCTGTTCGACGTCGGTGAGCACCGTGCCGGGTACGGCGGCGGGCGAGCCGAAGTCGAAGCGGAAGCGCCCCGGGGAGTTCTCCGAACCGGCCTGGGCGGCGGTGGGGCCGAGCGCGTCCCGCAGCGCCTGGTGCGTGAGGTGCGTCGCGCTGTGCGCGCGGGCGATGGCCCGGCGGCGCACCAGGTCGATCTGGGCGAGCGCGCCGGCGCCGAGGGTGACCTCGCCGACCTGGACGACGCCCTTGTGCACGCTGACGCCGGCCACCGGCTGCTGCACGTCGCGGATCTCGATGATCGCGCCGGTGTCGATCCTGATCCGGCCGGTGTCGGCGAGCTGGCCGCCGCCCTCGGCGTAGAACGGGGTGCGGTCCAGGACGATCTCGACCTCGTCGCCCTCGTGGGCGGCCGGCGACGGGACACCGTCGACGAGCAGTCCGACGACGGTGGCCTCGTTCTGGTTGGAGCTGTAGCCGGTGAACTCGGTGGTGCCGGAGCGGTCGGCGACCTCACGGTAGGCCGAGAGGTCGGCGTGGCCCTGCTTCTTGCCGCGGGCGTCGGCCTTGGCGCGGTCCCGCTGCTCCTTCATGAGCCGGCGGAAGCCCTCCTCGTCCACCGACAGGCCCTGCTCGGAGGCCATTTCGAGGGTGAGGTCGATCGGGAAGCCCCACGTGTCGTGCAGCAGGAACGCCTTGTCGCCGGAGAGGACGGTGCCGCCGGCGGCCTTGGTCTCACTGACGGCGGAGTCCAGGATGTTGGTGCCGCCGCTGATCGCCTTGAGGAAGGCGACCTCCTCGGAGAGGGCGACGGTCTCGATGCGCTTGCGGTCGGTGACCAGCTCCGGGTACTGCTCGCCCATCGTCTTGATGACGGTGTCCACGAGCTCGCCGACGACCGGCCCGGTGGCGCCCATCAGCCGCATGTTGCGGATGGCACGGCGCATGATGCGGCGCAGCACGTAGCCGCGGCCCTCGTTGCCGGGGGTGACCCCGTCGCCGATGAGCATCACGGAGGTGCGCATGTGGTCGGCGACGACGCGCAGCGAGACGTCGGTGCCGTGCTCGGCGCCGTACCGGACACCGGTGAGTTCGGTGGCCGTGTCCATCACCACGCGCAGGGTGTCGGTCTCGTACATGTTCTGCACGCCCTGCAGGATCATCGCGAGGCGTTCGAGGCCGAGGCCGGTGTCGATGTTCTTCGACGGCAGCTCGCCGAGGATCTCGAAGTCGTCCTTGCCCTGGCCGGGGCCGCGCTCGTACTGCATGAAGACCAGGTTCCAGATCTCCACGTAGCGCTCGTCGTTGACGGCCGGGCCGCCCTCCTCGCCGAACGCCGGGCCCCGGTCGTAGTTGATCTCGGAGCAGGGTCCGCACGGTCCGGGGACGCCCATGGACCAGTAGTTGTCGGCCTTGCCCAGGCGCTGGATCCGCTCGGCGGGGACGCCCACGACCTCGCGCCAGATGCGCTCGGCCTCGTCGTCGTCCAGGTACACGGTGACCCAGAGCTTCTCGGGCTTCAGGCCGTAGCCGCCGTCCGCCACGGAGCTGGTGAGCAGCTCCCAGGCGTACGTGATGGCGCCTTCCTTGAAGTAGTCGCCGAAGGAGAAGTTGCCGCACATCTGGAAGAACGTGCCGTGCCGGGTGGTCTTGCCGACCTCTTCGATGTCGGGCGTCCGCACGCACTTCTGCACGCTGGTGGCGCGCTCGAAGGGCGGCTTGACCTCGCCGAGGAAGTACGGCTTGAACGGGACCATGCCCGCCGGGACCAGCAGCAGCGTCGGGTCGTCGGCGATGAGGGACGCCGAGGGCACGACCGTGTGCCCGCGCTCCTCGAAGAAGCGCAGCCAGCGGCGGCGGATTTCTGCCGACTCCATCAGTGATTGTCCTTCCGGTTGTACGACTGCTTGTGCGACTGCTTGTAGGACTTCTGGGGGTGTGACTGCTGCGGGAGCGGCTGCGGTGCGTCGAGTTCGGCCCGGCGCTGCCCGGGGAGGTCTCCCTCGGCGGCCTCCAGGCCCAGCGCGTCCTTGAGTTCGATCTCGCGCTCGGTCATCCCGGCGCGCACGTCCTGGGCGAAGAGCCGCAGGCGGGCGCCGGTTTCGAGCGCCTTGTCGGCCGCCGTCGCGGCGAGGCTGTCCGGGGAGAGCCTGCGCACCGCGCGGTTGACCTTGGTGGTGGCCCAGACGCCCGCGGCGGCGCCGGTGAAGAACCAGAACAGGCGGCGGAACATGGTGTGTCAGCCCTTCGAACGGTTGCGTCGGCTGCCGCGCCGGGCGGCCGGCAGCGCCTTGCCGACCACGACGGTGCGGGTCTTCCCCGCGCCCTTGGCCTGCAGGCCGACCGCGCGCCGCACCCCGTAGCCGAAGGCGGCGACCTTCACCAGCGGCCCGCCGAAGGTGGAGGCCACCGTCGAGGAGAGCGCGGAGGCGTTGGCGGTCACCTCGGCGACGTCCGCGGTGATCGTGTCGACCCGGTCGAGCTGGGTGTGCGCGGAGCGGAGCGCCGAGGTCGCCTCGCCGAGCAGCGGAACGGCCTGTTCGGTGACGTTCGCGACCAGTTCGGTGGTCTTCCTGAGCGTCTGGGACAGCCGGACGAGCGCCACCGCCAGGAACGACACCAGGATCGCCCAGAAGACGGCCACGATCAGGCCGGCCACCTCTCCACCGGACACGTTGCTGCGCTCCCTCACCGTCACCACTTCACAACAACAATCAGCTACCGACCCTATCGCGCCCGGCCTCGGCGTTCGTACCGCATTCCCGGCGCGGCGGCAGCGTCGCAGGGTAGTGCCCCGGGCCCCCGGAGGTGGCGTGATTGTACGTTCCGCTTACCACCCCGTACTCTCCGTAGACCATGGACACTGCGGGAAACCTCCCCGCCGAGCTGAACAGCTTCGTCGGGCGGGCCGCCGAACTCTCGGCCCTCGCCGGTTTGCTGGAGCAGGCGCGGCTGGTCACCATCACCGGGGTCGGCGGCGTCGGCAAGACCCGGCTGGCGGTGCGGACGGCACGGCAGGTGGCCGGCAGGTTCCCCGACGGGGTGTGGCTCGTGGAGCTGTCCGCCCTGTACAACGCGGAGCTGCTGGAACACAGCCTGGCCGAGGCGCTGAAGCTGGCCGACCACACCGGACGGCCGCCGCGGACCGCGCTCGCCGAGGAACTGGCCGAACGTGAACTGCTGCTGGTGCTGGACGGTTTCGAGCATGTGGTGCGGGAGTGCGCGGAACTCGTCGCGGAACTGCTGCGCCGGGCGCCCGGGCTGCGGGTGCTGGCCGCCGCGCGCCGGCCGCTGGGCATCACCGGCGAGCACACCGTCCCGCTGGCGCCGCTGCCCGCGGCGGCCGCGGACGGTGACGCCGTCCGGCTGTTCGCCGACCGGGCGGCCGCCGTGCTGCCGGGCTTCACGGTCACCGCGGCCGACCAGGAGGCCACGGTGGAGCTGTGCCGGCGGCTGGACGGCATTCCGCTGGCGCTGGAACTGGCGGCGGGCCGGCTGCGGGCGCTCTCGGTGGACCAGGTGCTGCAGCGCCTCGACGACCGTTTCCGGCTGCTGACCGGCGGCGACCCCAGCGCGCCGACCCGGCATCACACACTGCGGACCGCGATCGGCTGGAGCCACGAACTGTGCACGCCCGCCCAGCGGCTGCTGTGGGCCCGGCTCTCGGTCTTCGCCGGGCTGTTCGACCTGGAGGCCGCGGAGTACGTGTGCTCCAGTCCCGATCTGCCCGCCGAGGACGTCATGGAGACGGTCGCCCAGCTGGTGGCGCAGTCGGTGGTGGCCTGCGAGGCGGGCGTCGGCTACCGGATGCTGGAGACCGTCCGCGAGTACGGCGCCGGCTGGCTGGAGGCGCTGGACGACACGGAGCGCATGCAGCGCCGGCACCGCGACTGGTACCTCGGGCTGGCCACCTGGTGCGAGCTGGACTGGTTCAGCCCCCGGCAGGCCGAGGTCGCCGCCCGGGTCGAGACGGATCTGCCCAATCTGCGGCTGGCGCTGGAGTTCAGCCTCAGCGGCGCCGAGGATCCGCACGTGGGCCAGTACCTCGCGGCCACCCTCTGGTTCTACTGGGTGGGCTGCGGCCGGCTGTCCGAGGGCCGGCTCTGGCTGGCCAGAGCGCTGGAGCTGGAGACCTCGCACGCCGAGGCGCGGGCCAAGGCGATGTGGGTGTACGGGTATGTGGCCGTGCTGCAGGGCGATCCGGTGTGCGCGCTCGGCGTGCTGCAGGAGTGCCGCGACGAGGCCGCGCTGACGGGCAACGCGCCGGCCTCGGCGTACGCGGTGCACCGGCTGGGATGCCTCGCGCTGCTGTCGGACGACATGGTCAGGGCCGAGGAGCTGATCGGGGCGGCGCTGGACGCCTACCGCGAGATCGGCGAGCTCAACAGCAATGTGCTGATGGCGCAGGTCGAGCTGGCGATGGCGGTCGCCTTCCGGGGCGATCTCGAGCGGGCGGTGGCGCTGAGCGAGGAGGTCCGCGACATCTGCCGCGACCACGGTGAGCGCTGGGCGCTGGCCTACGCGCTCTATGTCCTGGGGTACGCGGCCTGGCTCGGCGGGGACCCGGCCACCGCCCGGGAACTGGTCGAGGAGTGCCTGGTCATCGACCACGCCTTCCACGACCTGGTCGGCGCGGTGCTCGCCATCGAGCTGCTGGCGCTGATCACCGAGGGCGAGGGCGCGCCGTACGAGGCGGCGGTGCTGCAGGGCGCGGCCGGCCGGCTCTGGCGCTCGGTGGGCCTGCGGCTGTTCGGCTCGCAGTTCTTCAACGCGCCGCACGAGCTGTGCGAGAAGCGGGCCAGGACCGCCCTGGGCGATGCCGCCTACGAGGCGGGGCTGGCTGAGGGCGCGCGGTTCGGCCTGGACGCGGCGGTGGCACGGGCGCTGCGCGAGCTGCCGGCGGAGCAGCCGCCGGAGCGGCTCGGCACGGTGGCGCGGGTGGCCGGCCCCCGTACGCACGAACCCGCCGCCTCCCCTGCCGTGGGCGGCGGGGAGACGGCGGGCTGAGAAGTACGGGGGCTCTCGCTGGATCAGCGGGCGTAGTACTCGACGACGAGCTGCTCGTCGCAGATCACCGGGATCTCGCGACGGTTCGGGTCGCGGTCCAGGCGGAAGGCCAGGGCCTGCAGGTTGACCTGCAGGTACTTCGGCGTCTCGCCCTCGCCGGCCCAGCCACCCTCACGGGCGACCTGGAACGGGGTCTTCTCGCGGCTGCGCTCGCGGACCATGACGACGTCGTCGGGGCGCACGCGGAAGGAGGGCTTGTCGACCTTGCGGCCGTTGACCTCGATGTGACCGTGCACGACCATCTGCCGGGACTGGTAGATGGTGCGGGCCAGACCGGCCCGCAGGACGAGCGCGTCCAGACGGCGCTCCAGCTCGATGATCAGCGCTTCGCCTGTCTTGAGGTCGACCTTCCGAGCGCGGTCGTAGGCACGGCGCATCTGCGTTTCGCTGATGTCGTACTGGGCACGCAGACGCTGCTTCTCGAGCAGACGGGTCTTGTAGTCGCTGTTCTGCTTGCGACCGCGACCGTGCTCGCCGGGCGGGTAGGGGCGGGCCTCGAAGTACTTGACTGCCTTCGGGGTCAGCGCGATGCCGAGCGCACGCGACTTCTTGACCTTGGGACGCGACTGGTTCACGTGGAACGATCCTCCATGTAAATTAGGTAAGGCTTACCTTAGCTGAGGAGATCGCATGATTCGACCCGGGAACCCCATGCCTGCGCACGGTCAGCCGCGCCCCGACGTGGACGATGCGCTCCGGATGCCATCGGCAGCCGAACGCGCGCGAACTCTAGTCGAGGGTAACCCGTCGGCTGTCCTGGTCATTCCCGGGCTGGACCCCGTACTGCCCGGTCAGATGGTCCCCGAGATGCGCAGCGTCGGCCCCGAGGGCGACGTGTTCCTGCTGTTCCCGGTGGATTCCCCGGCCGTGCGGGCCGCCACCCACGCCGAGGCCGACGAGCTGACCGCTGTGCTGGAGATCACGGACGTCGCACCGGTCTCGGTGCCGTACCGGATCCGCGGGCGGGCCTGGATCGCGGGCTGGCTGACGCCGGTGCGCGACGAACCGGTCGTGCCCGGCACCGCGCTGCTCCGGCTGGAGGTCGGCGAGGCGTCCGTGGACGACCTGTGGGGCGCGGAGCAGGTGGAACCCGACGAGTTCGCCGACGCCACCGCCGACCCGCTGGCGGCCCACGAGTCCGAGCTGCTCCAGCACCTGGCCGCCGCGCACGAGGACCAGGTGGGGTGGCTGTGCGGGCTCGTCGGCGGCTACGGCGGACGGGGCCCCGAGTGCGCCGGCACCCGGACGGCGGTGCCGGTGGCGCTGGACCGCTTCGGGCTGCGGGTCCGCTTCACCGACCCCGACGGCAGCTTCGACGCGCGCTTCGACTTCCCCGAACCGGTGCGCGGCCACGAGGAGTTGCACCACGCGATGCACACCCTCTTCGACGCGGCCCGCGCCTCCGCGGACGATCTTCACGGGGCGTAGCCTGACTTTCATGTTCGTACTCGACATCACGTACACCGCCCCCGTGGAGCAGGTCGACGCCGTCCTCGCCGATCACGTCGGCTGGCTGGACCTGCAGTACGCGGCCGGGGCTTTCCTGGCCTCGGGCCGCAAGGAGCCGCGCGAGGGCGGGGTGATCCTCGCGGTGGCCCGGGACCGGGCGGCGATCGAGGAGATCGTCTCCGGCGACCCGTTCGTCACCGCGGGGGTCTGCGCCTACCGGATCACCGAGTTCCTGGCCACGAAGACGGTGCCGGCGATGGCGGAGTACCGCCAGGAACTGCCGGTCTGATCACGGGCCCGGCCACTTCGCCCTGCCGGCGGGGTCACTCCCCCGACAGGCGTTCCCGGACGCGGTCGAGGACGTCGGCGTACCGGGCCTCCGCACCGTAGCGGGTGGGCTCGTAGTAGCGGCGGCCGTGGATCTCGTCGGGGGCGTACTGCTGGGCGGCGATGGCGCCGGGCAGATCGTGCGGGTACTGGTAGCCCTGCGCGTGGCCGAGCTTGGCCGCGCCCTTGTAGTGCCCGTCGCGCAGATGCGGCGGCACCGGCCCCGCCAGGCCCTTGCGCACATCGGCGAGCGCCGCGTCGATCGCCATGTACGCCGCGTTGGACTTCGGCGCCAGGGCGAGCGCGATCGCGGCCTGCGACAGGATGATGCGCGCCTCGGGGAAGCCGATCATCGCGACGGCCTGCGCGGCGGCGACCGCGGTCTGCAGCGCGGTGGGGTCGGCCATGCCGACGTCCTCGCTCGCCGAGATCATCAGCCGGCGGGCGATGAAGCGGGGGTCCTCCCCCGCCTCGATCATGCGCGCCAGATAGTGCAGCGTGGCGTCCACGTCCGAGCCCCGGATGGACTTGATCAGGGCGCTCGCCACGTCGTAGTGCTGGTCGCCGTCCCGGTCGTACTTCACCGCGGCCTGGTCGACGGACTCCTCCAGCGTGCTGAGGGTGATCTCCGCTTCGCCCTTGGCGATGGCCGCGCCGGCGCCCGCCTCCAGGGCGGTCAGGGCCCGCCGTGCGTCCCCGCCCGCGATGCGCAGCAGATGGGCCTCGGAGTCGGCGGGGAGCGTGACGGCGCCGCCGAGACCGCGCTCGTGGGTCAGCGCCCGGCGCAGCACTCCGCTCAGGTCCTCGTCGGTGAGCGGCTCCAGGGTGAGCAGCAGCGAGCGGGACAGCAGCGGGGAGATGATCGAGAAGTACGGGTTCTCGGTGGTGGCCGCGATCAGGGTGACCCAGCGGTTCTCGACGGCCGGCAGCAGCGAGTCCTGCTGCGCCTTGCTGAAGCGGTGGATCTCGTCCAGGAAGAGCACCGTCTCCCGGTCGTAGCCGCCGGACTGCCGCTTGGCGCTCTCGATGACCGCGCGGACCTCCTTGACGCCCGCGGTGATCGCCGAGAGCTCGACGAAGCGCTTGTTGGTGGCCTTGCTGACCACGTACGCGAGCGTCGTCTTGCCGGTGCCGGGCGGGCCCCACAGGATCACCGAGGACGGCCCCGCCGGGCCGCCGCTGCCCTCGCCGACGAGCCGGCGCAGCGGTGCTCCCTGCTTGAGCAGATGCTGCTGGCCGACCACCTCGTCCAGGACGCGCGGACGCATCCGCACGGCGAGCGGGCTGTTGCCCGGCTCCCTCTCCTGGCGTTCCTCGGCAGCTGCGGTGAACAGGTCGGGCTCCATTCGTCCGAGCCTATGGCACGGGTGTGACAGCGCCTCCTGCCGCGGCCAGCAGCGCCCGCACCAGCCGCGGGTCGGAGCCCATCTCGGGGTGCCACTGCACGCCCAGCGCGAAGCCGGGCCCGGGCAGCTCGACCGCCTCCACGGTGCCGTCCTCGGCGTACGCGCTCACCGTCAGACCGGCGCCGAGCGAGCCGACGGCCTGGTGGTGGTAGGTCGGCACCTTCTCCGGGGCCGGGGTGATCCGGGCCAGCAGGGTGCCCGGCACCGGTGTCACGACGTGGTCGCCGAAGACCCCCGGCGTGACGGCGTGCCCGTCGTGGCCGACCTGCTCCGGGAGGTGCTGGACGAGCGTCCCGCCGCACAGCACGTTCAACAGCTGCATCCCGCGGCACACGGCCAGGACGGGTGTGCCGGAGTCGATCGCGGCCCGCAGCACCGCCAGTTCCCACCGGTCGCGCTCGCGCGCCTGCGGCCCGGTGCGCGGATGGCGCGGTTCCCCGTAGAGCGAGGGTTCGACGTCGGGGCCGCCGGCGACGATGACGGCGTCCATCCTGGCGACCGCCGCGGCCGCGACGTCGGGATCGTCCGGCGGCAGCAGCGCGGCGATGCCGCCCGCGGCGCGGACCATGCGGGGGTAGACCTCCGGCAGGAGTACGGCGCTGGTCTCCCAGACGCCCCACCTGGCGGTGTCGAGATAGGTCGTGACGCCGACCAGCGGCTGCTCGGGCATGAACTGATCCTCCTGGATGACGGGGTCGATTGTGGCGCGGACGGCTGCCGGGCGTCCGGAGCCGCGCGGGTGTCGCGCGGGTGTCGCGCGGCGGCCGTCAGTCCCGTGCCAGCTCGGCCTCGGCGGCGGCCAGTGCTGCGAACTCCTCCTCGGGGGCGGAGGCGACCAGCCGCTTGCGGCTGTAGAGGGCGAAGTAGGCGATGGCCACGGCGTAGACGGCGAGTGCGGTGAGGGCCGCGTCGATGTCGACCAGGAACGTGGCGACCACGGCCGCGACGGCGAGTACGAAGGCGACGGCGGAGGTGACGATGCCGCCGGGGGTGCGGTAGGGCCGGTGCAGGGCGGGCTCGCGCAGCCGCAGCACGATGTGCGACAGCGCCATGAGGACGTAGCTGACCGCCGCGCCGAAGACCGCCATGTTCAGGACCTTGGACCCGTCGTCGGCGTTGGCCGCAGCCAGGACGAAGCCGATGGTGCCGGGGACCACCAGCCCCAGGTACGGGGCCTTGCGCTTGCTGGTCAGGGAGAGGAAGCGGGGCAGATAGCCGGCCCGGGACAGGGCGAACAGCTGCCGCGATCCGGCGTAGATGAGCGAGAAGAACGAGGCGACCAGACCGGCGAGACCCGCGTAGTTGACGATCTGGCTCAGTGCGGAGGACTTCCCGTCGTTGGCCGTCTGCAGCGCCTCGACCAGCGGGTTCCCGGACTCCTTGAGCGCGTCGGCGCCGCCCGCTCCGACCGTCGGAAGCAGGGTGATGACGGCGAGCACCACGAGGATGCCGATGGAGAGCGCCATGGCCCTGGGCAGGCTCTTCACCGGGTCCTTGGTCTCCTCGGCGGCGAGCGGAACGCCTTCGACGCCCAGGAAGAACCACATTCCGAAGGGGAACGCGGCCCAGATCCCCATCAGGCCGAAGGGCAGCCAGGATCCGGCGCCGACCGCGTCGGTCACCTTGATGTCGTTGAGCCGGCTCGCGTCGAAGGAGCCCAGGGCTCCGACGGCGAAGACCACCAGCGCGAGGACGGCGACGGCGGTGACGACGAAGCTGAACCGCAGCGCCTCGCCGACGCCCCACAGATGCACGCCGATGAAGATCACGAAGCAGGCGAGGAAGACCGGCCAGCCGGAGGTGAGCCCGAAGAGGTTGAGGGACTCGACGTAGGCACCGATGAACGTGGCGATGGCGGCGGGCGCGAGCACGTACTCGATGAGGATGGCGGTACCGGTGAGGAAGCCGCCCCAGGGTCCGAGGGCGCGGCGGGCGAAGCCGTAGCCGCCGCCGGCCGTGGGCAGCACCGAGGACATCTCGGCGAGCGAGAAGACCAGGCAGGTGTACATCAGGCCCATCAGGGCGGTGGCGATGGCCAGTCCGCCGAAACCGCCCTCGCGCAGGCCGAAGTTCCAGCCGGAGTAGTCGCCCGAGACGACGTAGGCGACGCCGAGTCCGGTGAGCAGCAGCCAGCCCGCGGTGCCGCGGCGCAGGGTGCGGCGCTCCAGGTAGTCGTCGCCGCCGGGTGGGGCGCCGGGCGGGGTCGCCGTCGCCGTGCTGCCTGCCGTGCTGCCTGTTGGGGACGGTGAATCGCCGGGCTGGGGCATGCGTCACTCCCGTACGGGACGAGGGGTAAAGGTTTGAACGCATACCTTTACGGCTGTCGCGGAGATGCGCAAGCCCCCGGCAGGGACCGGCCGGCCGGTTCGCCGGCCACGGCGGGGTCAGGCGAGGAAGCCGCGCAGCAGGGCCGCGGTGCCCTCGGCGTGCTCGCGCATCACCGCCGCCGCGGCCTCCTCCTCGCCGTCGAGAATGGCCTCGACCAGCGCGGTGTGCTGGCCCTGCGAGTGTTCGAGGTTGCGTACCAGGATGGGGATGCAGTCCAGGAGTTCGTTGACCTGGGCGCGCACCGCGGCGTACTGCGTGACCAGCGAAGGGGAGCCGCAGAGCTCGGCGATGGCCAGGTGCAGCAGGGTGTCGGCGCGCCGGTAGTCGGCGGTGGGCGCGTCGCCCGTCTCGCGCAGCCGGCGGCGCAGCAGGTCCGCCTGCTCCCCGGTCAGTTCGGTGCGGGCGCAGAGACCGGCCGCACCGACCTCCAGGACTTCGCGGAAGCGCAGCACGTCGTCCAGGCCGCCGGTGCCCAGTCCGGCCGCCCTGCGCCGCAGTTCGTTCTCCGCGTCCGCCCGGCCCGCGCCGTGGGACGGCGGCCGGTTGCGGACGAAGGTGCCGCCGTGCCGGCCGCGGCGGGTCTCGACCAGCCCCTGCTCGTGCAGGACCTTCAGTACCTCGCGCAGGGTGACGCGGCTGATCCGCAGCCGTTCGGCCAGTTCGCGCTCGGCGGGCAGCCGCTCGCCGTCGGGCACCAGACCGAGCCGGACGACCTGGAGCACCTGCTCCAGCGCCTCCTCGAAACCATTGCCGCCGCGGACCGGCCGCAGCACCGAGGCGAGCGGATCCGCGGAGATTTGCTGCTCACTCATGCGCGGGCCCCTTCCCAATCAATGGTTCCAACCCATACCTTAGTGCTTCCGCCCGATCCGAGAGGACCTCCCTCGTGGCAGATCGCACACCCCCCCTGTCCGTCGACGCCCTGCGCGCCCTGGTGGCAGCGGGGAAGATCCACACCGTCATCCTCGGCTTCGCCGATATGCAGGGGCGGCTGCAGGGCAAACGATTCGCCGCACCGTTCTTCCTCGACGAGGTGCTGGCCCACGGTACCGAGGGCTGCAACTACCTGCTCGCGGTGGACGTCGACCTCAACACCGTCGACGGCTACGCGATGTCCTCCTGGGAACGCGGCTACGGCGACTTCGCCATGCACCCCGACATCAGCACCCTGCGCCACGTCCCCTGGCAGGACGGCACGGCGCTGCTCATCGCCGACCTCGCCTGGAACGACGGCAAGCCGGTGGTCGCCGCGCCCCGGCAGATCCTGCGCCACCAGCTGGGCCGGCTCGCGGACCAGGGCTGGACCGCCCATGCCGGCACCGAGCTGGAGTTCATGGTCTTCCGCGACACCTACGAGCAGGCATGGGACGGCGGCTACCGCGGCCTGACCCCCGCCAACCAGTACAACGCCGACTACTCGGTGCTCGCCACCTCCCGCGTCGAGCCGCTGCTGCGCCGGATCCGCAACGAGATGGCCGGGGCGGGCCTGACCCCGGAGTCCGCCAAGGGCGAGTGCAATCTCGGCCAGCACGAGATCGTCTTCCGCTACGACGAGGCGCTCGTCACCTGCGACCAGCACACCGTCTACAAGACCGGGGCCAAGGAGATCGCCGCCCAGGAGGGCGCCTCGCTCACCTTCATGGCGAAGTTCAACGAGCGCGAGGGCAACTCCTGTCATATCCACCTCTCCTTGCGGGACGAGGCGGGACGCCCTGTCATGGCGGGCGAGGACGGCGAGATGTCGCCCCTCATGCGGCACTTCCTGGCCGGGCAGCTCGCCGCCCTGCGCGACTTCTCCCTGTTGTACGCGCCCAACATCAACTCCTACAAGCGTTTCCGGCCGGGCTCCTTCGCCCCCACCGCGGTCGCCTGGGGCGTCGACAACCGCACCTGCGCGCTGCGCGTCGTCGGGCACGGCGCCTCGCTGCGCCTGGAGAACCGCGTCGCGGGCGGCGACGTCAACCCGTACCTGGCCGTGGCGGGCATGGTCGCGGCGGGTCTGTACGGCATCGAGCACAAGCTCGAACTGCCGGAGGCCTGCACGGGCAACGCCTACACCGCCGACTACGCGCAGGTGCCCGGCACCCTGCGGGAGGCCGCCGGACTGTGGGCGGCCAGCCCGATCGCGCGGGAGGCCTTCGGCCAGGACGTCGTCGACCACTACAGCAACATGGCGCGGATCGAGCAGGAAGCGTTCGACACCGCCATCACGGACTGGGAGCGGTTCCGCTCCTTCGAGCGGATGTAAGGAAGCAGCCCCGTGACCGAGCACCACCAGGTACTCAACCCCGCCACCGAGGAGGTCGTCGCCACGGTCGCGGCGACCACCCCGGAGGGCGTGGACACCGCCGTCGCCGCGGCGGCCAAGGCCCAGCAGGGCTGGGCGGCGCTGGCCCCGGCCGACCGGGCGCGCGGCCTGCGCCGGTTCGCCGCCGAGGTCGACGCGCACGCCGAGGAGCTCGCCGCGCTGGAGGTCCGCGAGGCCGGCCACACCCTCGGCAACGCCCGCTGGGAGGCCGGGAACGTCCGTGATCTGCTCGACTACGCCGCCGGCGGCGTGGAACGGCTCAGCGGCCGGCAGATCCCGGTCGCCGGCGGCATCGACCTCACCTTCCACGAGCCGATCGGCGTCGTCGGCGTCATCGCCCCGTGGAACTTCCCGATGCCGATCGCCGCGTGGGGCACCGCCCCGGCGCTCGCGGCGGGCAACGCCGTCCTGCTCAAACCGGCCGAGACCACCCCGCTGACCGCACTGCGGCTGGCCGAACTCGCCCTGTCCGCGGGCCTGCCCGAAGGGCTCTTCCAGGTACTACCCGGCGCGGGCCCGGTCACCGGGACCCGGCTCGTCGAGCACCCGGACGTGCGGAAGATCGTGTTCACCGGCTCCACCGCCGTCGGCAAGCGGATCATGGAGCAGTGCGCACGTCAGGTGAAGCGGGTCACCCTCGAACTCGGCGGCAAGAGCCCGAACATCGTCTTCGCCGACGCGGACCTGGAGAAGGCCGCGGCGGCGGCCCCGATGGCGTTCCTGGACAACGCGGGCCAGGACTGCTGCGCCCGCACCCGGATCCTGGTCCAGCGGGAGGTCTACGAACGGTTCCTGGAGCTGCTGGTCCCGGCGGTCGAGGCCGTCCGGGTAGGCGACCCGTCGGACCCCGCCACCGAGATGGGCCCGCTGATCTCGGCGGTCCAGCGGGAGCGGGTCCGCTCGCTCGTCACGGACGACCTGCCGGTCGCCGCCCGCGGCAGCGCCCCCGAAGGACCCGGCTTCTGGTACCCGCCGACGGTGCTGGCCCCGGTCGGCGCCGCCGCCCCCGCCGCCACCGAGGAGATCTTCGGGCCGGTCGCCGTCGTCCTGCCCTTCGAGGACGAGGCGGACGCACTGCGGCTCGCCAACGCCACCCGCTACGGGCTGTCCGGCTCGATCTGGACCCGCGACCTCGGCCGGGCCCTCCGGATGTCGCGCGGGGTCGCGGCGGGCAACCTGTCGGTCAACAGCCACAGTTCGGTCCGCTACGCGACGCCGTTCGGCGGCTTCGGGGAATCCGGCCTCGGCCGGGAACTGGGCCCCGACGCCCTCGCCGCCTTCACCGAGACCAAGAACGTCTTCATCAGCACTGAGGAGTAGCAGCGCATGTCAGAGCCATCCACCACCGAAGTCTGCCGCCGCCTCGTCGGCCGTACCGCGGTCATCACCGGCGCCGGCAGCGGCATCGGGCTGGCCACCGCACGCCGCTTCGCCTCCGAGGGCGCGAACGTGGTCGTCGCCGATATCGACGAGGGGTCGGGCAAGGCCGCGGCCGAGGAGGTCGGCGGGATCTTCGTCAAGGTCGACGTCACCGACCCCGAGCAGGTCGAGGCGCTGTTCAGGACGGCGTACGACACCTACGGATCGGTCGACATCGCCTTCAACAACGCCGGGATCTCGCCGCCCGACGACGACTCGATCCTCACCACCGGCCTGGACGCCTGGCGCCGGGTCCAGGAGGTCAACCTGACCTCCGTCTACCTGTGCTGCAAGGCCGTGCTGCCGTACATGCAGCGGCAGGGCAAGGGCTCGATCATCAACACCGCGTCGTTCGTGGCCAAGATGGGCGCGGCCACCTCGCAGATCTCCTACACGGCGTCCAAGGGCGGCGTCCTGGCCATGACCCGCGAGCTGGGCGTGCAGTTCGCCCGCGAGGGCATCCGGGTCAACGCGCTGTGCCCCGGCCCGGTCAACACCCCGCTGCTCCAGGAGCTGTTCGCCAAGGACCCGGAGCGCGCCGCCCGCCGGATCGTGCACATTCCGGTGGGCCGCTTCGCCGAGCCGACGGAGATCGCCGCCGCGGTGGCGTTCCTCGCCAGCGACGACTCCAGCTTCATGACGGCGAGCGAGTTCCTCGTGGACGGCGGCATCGGCGGGGCGTACGTCACCCCGCAGTAGCCGCGGGCCCCGCCGCGCCCGGAGGACGGGTGCGGCGGGCCTACCGGGCCCCCGGGCTCAGATGAGCGTCTTCCAGTACGACCACCAGCGGGTCAGGATCAGCATCGCGATGATGCCGTACCAGAGCACCGGCACGACCCAGTGGAACTCCAGGACCGCGCTACGCACCCCGGCCGGGACCTTGATGATGCCGTGCTTGATGTTGTGCACGGCCGTGTACCAGAAGAGCGCGATGGTGACGACCCAGGCCAGGGAGCACCACAGGCACAGGGAGTTGATGTTGTACAGCGACTGGTACTGCAGCCAGGTCACGAACCCGACGCCGAACAGGGTGCCGGCCTGCAGGCCGAGCCAGAACCAGCCCCGGTAGCGGGCGCCCGCGAGCACACCGACGCCGATGCACACCACGATCGGGTAGGCGATCAGGCCGATCATCGGGTTCGGGAAGCCGAACGCGTGGGCCTGTTCGCTCTTCATGATGTTGCCGCAGGAGATGATCGGGTTCAGGCTGCAGCCCGGGACGAAGTTCGGGTCTTCGAGGAGCTTGAACTTGTCCCAGGTGATCACGAAGGACGCGAGCGTGCCGAGCGCGCCGCAGATCACCAGCAGCCACGCGAAGGGACGTCCCGCCCCGATGGTGTTCCCGGTCTCGCGGTCACCGTCGGTGAGAGTCTGGTCGAGCGCCGAAGTCGTCATATCGCCGTTCCGTAGATCCGTCGTTATCCCGCGCGACCTTCATTGTGCACCAGTGGCAGGGCCCGCAGGTGCCCGGTGGTCCATCGAACGGTGGACACGGGAGTGTCCTCCTGGTCGTCCCCCGCGGCGCCCGCCCGGGAGGATTCCTACCGGCATGGGAAACGAGGCGGTGCGGGTGCGGGGCCTCCGCAAGCGGTACGGCGAGGTCACCGCGGTCGACGGAGTCGATCTCGACATCGAACGTGGCGAGGTGTTCGGGATCCTGGGCCCCAACGGGGCGGGCAAGATCACGACGGTCGAGATCCTGCAGGGGCACCGGTCGGGGGACGGCGGCGAGGTGACCGTGCTGGGCGAGGACCCGGACCTGGCCGGCCGCGCCTGGCGCTCACGGGTCGGCATCGTCTGGCAGACGAGTCGGCGCGGGCGGAGCTGACCGTCCGCGAGAGCGTGCGGCACTTCGCGCGGTACTACCCGCGACCGCGCGATCCGGCGGAGGTCATCGCCCTGGTCGGTCCCGAGGACAAGGCCGGTCACCAGCGCGATGCGGCACGGGCTGCTCTGACCCCGCGTCCCGCACAGGGCGAAAGGCCCGGACAGCGACCGCTGTCCGGGCCCTTCCCCGCAGGTCGGAGCAGCGGGTCAGGCCAGCTTCTCCTGGAGGGTGGTGACCAGCGCGTCCAGGGCGACCGCCGTCTGCTCACCGCTCCGCATGTCCTTGAGCTGCACCACGCCCTCGGCCAGATCACGCTCACCGGCCACGATCGCGAAGCGGGCGTCGGCGCGGTTCGCCGACTTCATCGCGTTCTTCAGGCCCTTGCCGCCGAACGCGAAGTCGGTGGCGATACCCGCCCGGCGCAGCTCGGTGACCGTGCCGAAGAGCGTGCGGCGCGCCTCCTCGCCGAGCGGTACGGCGAACACGTCGGTCGTCGCGGGCAGTTCGAGCTCGACGCCCTCGGCCTTGAGCGCCAGCACCGTACGGTCCACGCCCAGCGCCCAGCCGACGGACGGCAGCGCGGGGCCGCCGATCATCTCGGACAGGCCGTCGTACCGCCCGCCGCCGCCGACGGCGGACTGCGAGCCGAGACCGCCGTGCACGAACTCGAAGGTGGTGCGGGTGTAGTAGTCCAGGCCGCGCACCAGCTTCGGGTCGTCCTCGTACGCCACGCCCGCGGCCGTCAGCAGCTCGCGCACCTGCTCGTGGTACTCCTTGCACGCCTCGCACAGGTAGTCACGGAGCATGGGGGCACCGGTCAGCTGCTTCTGCACCGCGTCGCGCTTGTCGTCCAGAACGCGCAGCGGGTTGATCTCCGCCCGGCGCACGGTGTCCTCGTCCAGGTCGAGACCGGCCAGGAACTGCTGGAGCGCGGCCCGGTAGACCGGACGGCACTCCTTGTCGCCGAGCGAGTTGAGCAGCACCCGGAAGTTCTTCAGGCCGAGTGCCTTGTACGCGTCGACGGCCAGGATGATCAGCTCGGCGTCCAGCACCGGGTCCTCGGTGCCGATCGCCTCGGCGCCGACCTGCGAGAAGTGCCGGTACCGGCCGGCCTGCGGGCGCTCGTAGCGGTAGTACGAGCCCGAGTACCAGAGCTTGACCGGCAGGTTGCCGAGCTTGTGCAGGTTGTTCTGCAGGGCGGCGCGCAGCACGGAGGCGGTGCCCTCGGGGCGCAGCGCGAGCGTGGTGCCGCCCTTGGTGGTGAGCGTGTACATCTCCTTGCTGACGATGTCGGTGGACTCGCCGACGCCGCGGGAGAAGAGTTCGACCGCCTCGAACCCGGGGGTCTCGATATAGCCGTAGCCGGCCCGCTTGAGCGGTGCGGAGATCGCCTCGCGCACCGCGAGATACGCCGCGGAGTCCGGCGGGATCAGGTCGTACGTGCCCTTGGGGGCCTGGAAGGTACTCACAGGAAGCCTTGTCACAATCCTCGTCGCGGAGCCGGTGAACCGGCTCCGAAGCCGCGGGCCGCTTCCCCCAGGTAGGGGTTGGCGGCGCGCTCGCGGCCGATGGTCGTCTGGGGGCCGTGGCCGGACAGCACCACGGTCGAGTCGTCGAGCGGCAGGCACACCCGCGCCAGCGACTCCATCAGCTCGTCCGCGGAGCCACCGGGCAGGTCGGAGCGTCCGACGGAGCCGGCGAACAGCAGGTCGCCCGAGAAGAACACCGACGGCACGTCGGAGGTCTCGGGAAGCCTGAAGGTCACCGACCCCTTCGTATGGCCCGGCGCGTGCGAGACGGTGAACTCCAGGCCGGCCAGCCCGAGGGCGGCGCCGTCGGTCAGCTCCCGGACGTCGTCGGGTTCCCCGATCGTCAGCTCGCCCAGCAGCTGCTGCCCGATGGAGCGCCCCAGGGCCTTCTCCGGATCGCTCATCATGTAGCGGTCCCGGGGGTGGATCCAGGCCGGGACGTCATGGGCCCCGCAGACCGGCACGACGGACGCCACATGGTCGAGGTGGCCATGGGTGAGGATGACGGCGACGGGCTTGAGGCGATGCTTGGCGAGCGTGTCCTCGACGCCCTGGGTCGCTTGGTGACCCGGGTCGATGATCACGCACTCCTCACCGGCGGCGGGGGCGACCACATAACAATTGGTCCCCCAGGCCCCGGCGGGGAACCCGGCAATAAGCACGTTCGTCCTTCTGTCGTCCGCGGAGGTGTCGGCAGCTCACGAGCCTACCGGCGCGGGAGTGGCCGCGGCGAACCCGTATCGTCCCGCAGGTGCGCCTGTGCGTGGCGCGCGGGTACTGGACTGCGGGCCGGGTGGGGCGCGAAGATCTGCCGCACGCGGATTCACGTTCGAGATGACGTTTTCGAGAAGACTGAAGCAGAAGACCGGGAGACGGCGAAGTGGTCACCAAGGAACAGCGGCGGCGACAGCTCGCCCGAGAGAAGTTCGAGCGGCAGCAGCAGCGCAGGACCGCGGAGCAGTCCAAGGCCCGCCGGCGCAACAGCGTGATCGCCGCCGTGGTGGCCGTCGTGGTGGCCGCCGGCGCCACCGCGTACGCGACGGGCAGCCTGGACGGCAAGGAGAAGTCGAAGACCGACGCGGCCGCCAGCCCGTCGGCCACGACGCCTTCCAAGGCGCCGGACCCGTGCGCCAAGCCGGGCGCGGGCACCCCGGGGAAGCAGCAGTGGAAGACCGAGCCGGCGATGGACGTCGACAAGAGCGCGAAGTACACCTTCACGCTCCAGACCACCTGCGGTGACATCGCGATGGCGCTGGACGCGGCGAAGGCGCCGGCCACCGTGAACTCGTTCAAGTTCCTCGCCGACAAGGGCTTCTTCGACCACACCAAGTGCCACCGGCTCACCGCCGACAACATCTTCGTCCTGCAGTGCGGCGACCCGACCGGTACCGGCCAGGGCGGCCCCGGCTACACGATTCCGGACGAGAACCTCAAGGACCCGGCCGTCGCCAAGGGCACCTACCCGGCGGGCACGATCGCGATGGCGAACACCGGGCAGCCTCACACCGGCGGCAGCCAGTTCTTCCTGGTCTACAAGGACAGCCCGCTGCCGGCGTCCTACACGCCCTTCGGCACCATCGGCGCCGACGGCATGAAGGTGCTGCAGAAGATCGCGGCAGCGGGCGCGGCGGCCCCCGACGCCCAACAGAACACCGCCCCGAACGCGACCGTGGTGATCAACAAGGCGGTCGTGAAGCAGTCGTGAACCCCTGATGAGCCGGGCCCCGGCGGTAAATTTCGCGTGTGCTGGATGCGGACAGCCGGGGCGCCGGTCGCCTATGTTGGCGTTGGACCGGTCAGGGCGCAGCCCGGCCGGAGGAAACTGTGAACGATGCCCGCGAGCCGGAAAGCGGCCGGGCATCACGTGGAGGAGGCGCTGTGAGCAGCGACCCATGGGGCCGCGTCGATGAGACGGGGACCGTGTACGTGCGTACGGCCGACGGGGAGCGGGAGGTCGGTTCGTGGCAGGCGGGGTCTCCGGATGAGGCACTGGCCTACTTCGAGCGCAAGTACGAGGGGCTTGTCGTCGAGATCGGCCTCCTCGAGCGGCGGGTGAAGACCACCGACCTCGCGCCCAAGGACGCGCTGACCGCGATCGAGCACCTTCGGGCGTCGGTCACCGAGGCGCACGCGGTGGGCGACCTGGCGGCGCTCGCCACACGGCTGGACGCACTCGTCGGGCTGGTGGAATCGCGCCGCGAGGAGCGCAAGGTCGCGAAGGCGAAGGCGACCGACGAGGCCAAGGTGGCCAAGGAGGAGCTGGTCGCGGAGGCCGAGGGGCTGGCCGAGAGCGAGCAGTGGCGGACCGCGGGCGAGCGGCTGCGCGCCCTGGTGGACACCTGGAAGGCGCTGCCGCGCCTGGACCGCAAGGCCGACGACGAGCTGTGGCACCGTTTCAGCCACGCCCGTTCGGTCTTCTCCAAGCGGCGCAAGGCGCACTTCGCGTCGCTGGACTCCCAGCGCGAGGAGGCCCGCCGCGCCAAGGAGAAGCTGGTCACGGAGGCGCTGGCGCTGTCGAACTCCACCGACTGGGGTGCGACCGCCGCCCGCTACCGCGAGCTGATGACGGAGTGGAAGGCCGCGGGCCGCGCGCAGCGCGAGTCCGAGGACGACCTGTGGAACCGCTTCCGCGGCGCCCAGGACCAGTTCTTCCAGGCCCGCACCGAGGTCTTCAACGAGCGCGACTCCCAGGAGCGGGAGAACCTCGCGCTCAAGGAGGAGCTCGCCATCGAGGCCGAGAAGATCCTTCCGGTGACGGATCTCAAGGCGGCCCGTGCGGCGTTCCGCGCGATCAACGAGCGCTGGGAGGCCGTCGGCCATGTGCCGCGCGACGCCCGGCCCCGTATCGAGGCCCGGATGCACGCGGTCGAGCGCGCGATCCAGGACTCGGAGGAGAACGAGTGGCGCCGTACGAACCCGGAGGCGCGGGCCCGCGCCGCGGGTCTGACGGGTCAGCTCCAGGCAGCCATGGACAAGCTGCGCACCCAGGCCGAGGCGGCACGGGCAGCGGGCAACGCGTCGAAGGCCGACAAGCTCACCCGTGAGCTCGAGGGCCGGCAGGCCCTGCTGGACCAGGCCCTGAAGGGCCTGGAGGAGTTCGGCGGCTGAGCAGGCCCTGAGGCCCGCACCGCACGACGAAGCGGCCCCGGTACGGATCTTCCGTACCGGGGCCGCTCGCGTACGGGCTCAGCGCTGACGGCCCGAGGTGACGCGGTACACGTCGTAGACGCCCTCGACGCCGCGTACGGCCTTCAGGACGTGCCCCAGGTGCTTGGGGTCGCCCATCTCGAAGGTGAAACGCGAGGTCGCGACCCGGTCACGGGAGGTCTGCACGGCGGCGGACAGGATGTTGACGTGCTGGTCGGACAGCACCCGCGTCACGTCCGACAGCAACCGCGACCGGTCCAGCGCCTCGACCTGGATGGCGACCAGGAAGACGGACGACTGGGTGGGCGCCCACTCGACCTCCAGGATCCGCTCGGGCTCCTGGGACAGCGACTCGATGTTGACGCAGTCCGTGCGGTGCACCGAGACTCCGCTGCCCCGGGTGACGAAGCCGATGATCGGGTCGCCGGGCACCGGGGTGCAACAGCGGGACAGCTTGACCCACACGTCGTCGACGCCCTTGACGACCACGCCGGGGTCGGCGTTGGCCCGCCGCTTGGAGCGGTTGCGCGAGGGGGTGGTGACCTCCTCGATCTCCTCGGTCGCACCTTCCTCGCCGCCGAGCGCGTCGACCAGCTTCTGGACGACGGACTGGGCGGTGATGTGCCCCTCGCCGATCGCCGCGTAGAGCGCGGAGATGTCCGGGTAGCGCATCTCGTGGGCGAGGGTGACGAGCGAGTCGCCGGTCAGGACCCGCTGGATCGGCAGGTTCTGCTTGCGCATCGCCCGCGCGATGGCGTCCTTGCCCTGCTCGACGGCCTCCTCGCGGCGCTCCTTGGAGAACCAGGCGCGGATCTTGTTCCGGGCGCGCGGGGACTTCACGAAGCCCAGCCAGTCGCGCGACGGGGCGGCGCTCGCGGCCTTGGAGGTGAAGACCTCCACCAGGTCGCCGTTGTCGAGCGTCGACTCCAGCGGCACCAGGCGGCCGTTGACCCGGGCCCCTATGGTCCGGTGCCCGACGTCGGTGTGCACCGCGTAGGCGAAGTCCACCGGGGTGGCGCCGGCCGGCAGCGCTATGACGTCGCCCTTGGGGGTGAAGACGAAGACCTCGTTCTGCGAGAGGTCGAAGCGCAGCGACTCCAGGAACTCGCTCGGGTCCTCGGTCTCCTTCTGCCAGTCCAGCAGCTGCCGCAGCCACGCCATGTCGTTGACGGTGTCGCCGTCGCTCTTGCGCGGGGTGTCGGTGCGCACCTTCGAGGCGCCGGAGACCGGGTCCTGCTTGTACTTCCAGTGCGCGGCGATGCCGTACTCGGCCCTGCGGTGCATGTCGAAGGTGCGGATCTGCAGCTCGACGGGTTTTCCGCTGGGCCCGATGACCGTCGTGTGCAGCGACTGGTACATGTTGAACTTGGGCATCGCGATGTAGTCCTTGAACCGCCCGGGCACCGGGTTCCAGCGCGCGTGGATGGTCCCGAGCGCCGCATAGCTGTCGCGGACGGTGTCGACGAGGACGCGGATCCCCACCAGGTCGTAGATCTCGGCGAAGTCGCGGCCTCGCACGATCATCTTCTGGTAGACGCTGTAGTAGTGCTTCGGGCGGCCGGTGACGGTCGCCTTGATCCGGGCCGCGCGCAGGTCCTGCTGGACCTGGTCGGTGACGACGGCGAGGTACTCGTCGCGCTTGGGGGCGCGCTCGGCGACCAGCCGCACGATCTCGTCGTACATCTTGGGGTAGAGGATCGCGAAGGCGAGGTCCTCCAGCTCCCACTTGATGGTGTTCATGCCCAGCCGGTGCGCCAGCGGGGCGTAGATCTCCAGCGTCTCGCGGGCCTTCTTCTCCTGCTTCTCCCGCTTGAGATACCGCATGGTGCGCATGTTGTGCAGGCGGTCGGCGAGCTTGATGACCAGGACGCGCGGGTCCTTGGCCATGGCCACGACCATCTTGCGTACCGTCTCGGCCTGCGCGGCCTCGCCGAACTTCACCTTGTCGAGCTTGGTGACGCCGTCGACGAGCAGCGCGACCTGGTCGCCGAAGTCCCGGCGCAGCGCGTCCAGGCTGTAGTCGGTGTCCTCGACGGTGTCGTGCAGCAGTCCCGCCATCAGTGTGGCCGGGTCCATGCCGAGCTCGGCGAGGATCGTGGTGACCGCGAGCGGGTGGGTGATGTACGGGTCGCCGCTCTTGCGCTTCACTCCGCGGTGCCAGCGCTCCGCGACCTGGTAGGCGCGCTCGATCTGGCGCAGCTGCGCGGTGTCGCCCTTCGGGTCGTTGCCCCGGACGATCCGCAGCATCGGCTCCAGCACCGGGTTGTACGGGCTGGACCGCTGCACACCGAGCCGGGCGAGGCGGGCGCGGACGCGGTTGGAGGAGCCTGCGGCGCGCGACGGCGTCGCGCTGGCGGGGGTCCGTACGGGCCGGACGGCAGGCGTCGGCGGCTCGGGGGCGGCTCCGTTGCTCCCGGCGGGGGTTTCGTCCCCGCCTTCGGCGTCGAGCGGCTGGGCCTCGTCTGGCAAGAGCACTCCTCACGCGGGTGGGAGCACCCATGGTATCGATCTGTGGCAGGAGGCGGGCGCCCGGTGGTTTCCGGGCGCCCGCCTCCGGGCGGTGCTGTGGTGCCGCAGGGCGCTGTGCCTGTGGTGTCAGACGATGATCAGTGCGTCCAGCGGGGCGCCCGCGAGGGCGGTGGAGAGCCGTTCGCGGCCCTTGAGGAAGCCGAGCTCCAGCAGGACCGCGACCCCGGCCACCTCCGCGCCGGTCCGCCGGATGAGCTCCAGCGAGGCCTCGGCGGTGCCGCCGGTGGCCAGCACGTCATCGATGACCAGGACCCGGTCGCCGGGGGCGAGGGCGTCCTGCTGCACCTCTATCTCGGCGCTGCCGTACTCCAGCTCGTAGCGCTGCGACAGCGTCGCGCCGGGCAGCTTGCCCGCCTTGCGCACGGGCACGAAGCCGAGGTGGGCCCGGGCCGCCGCGGGGGCGGCGAGGATGAACCCGCGCGCCTCCAGTCCGGCGACCTTGGTGGCGCCATGGCGCGCGCAGAGCACGGCCAGGGCGTCCACCAGGGCGTTGAACGCGTCGGGGTCGGCCAGCAGCGGGGTGATGTCCTTGAACATCACACCCGGCTGCGGGTAGTCCGGCACGTCCCGGATCCGGCCGAGCAGCTGCTCGCGCAGCGCTTCGGCGCCGGCCGCCGTCGCCGTCACCGCCGCTTCCCGGAAGGACGGTTCTTGCCACGGTTGCGGGCGGCCTGGGGACGCTGGCCGACCACACCGCCGGCGGCGGCACGGTCGCCGTCCTCCGGCTCGTCGTCCTCGGCGTCCTCGGCGGCGGCGACGTCCTCACGGGCGCGCCGGTCCTCGTCGGCCGGGTCCACGCCCTTGGCGGCGTCGGCCTTGCGCTTGGCCAGCACACGCTTCTTGAGGGCCTTGATCTCCGGGTCGCGCTCCTTGAAGTCCGCGACCAGCGGGGTCGCGATGAAGATCGAGGAGTACGCACCGGCGGTGAGGCCGACGAAGAGCGCGAGCGCGATGTCGTTGAGGACACCGGCTCCGAGGATGCCGCCACCGATGAACAGCAGGGCACCGACGGGGAGCAGCGCGACGACCGTGGTGTTGATGGAACGCACCAGGGTCTGGTTCAGGCTGCGGTTGGCCAGCTCGCTGTACGTGTAGCGAGTCTGCTTGGTGATGCTGCGGGTCGTCTCCTTGAGACCGTCGAAGACGACGACGGTGTCGTAGAGGGAGTAACCGAGGATCGTCAGCAGACCGATCACGGTGCCCGGGGTGACCTCGAAACCGACGAGGGCGTAGACGCCGACGGTGATCGTGAGGTCGTGGATCAGGGCGACGAGGGCGGCGATGGCCATCCGCCACTCGAAGGCGATGGCGAGATAGATCACCACCAGGATCATGAAGATGATCAGGCCGGTGAAGGCCTTCTTCGAGATCTCCTCACCCCAGCTGGGGCCGACGATCTGTGCGTCGATCTTGGTCGAGCCGCCGAGGTCGGTGGCGACCTGCTCCTGAATGGTCTTCGACTCCTCGGTGGAGATGTCGCTGACCTGGATCCGGACGCCGCCGTTGCCGAGCTTCTGCACGGTGGCGACATGACCGCCGGTGTGGCCGGCGATCTTGTTCTGCACGTCGGTGACCGAGTACGGCGTCTTGCCGGTGGTGAAGACCGCGCCACCGGAGAACTCGATGCCGAGCTTGAGGCCGTTGATCGCCAGGCCGGCGATGGCCACGATCGTGATCAGGATCGAGACGCCGTACCAGAGGTTGCGCTTGCCGACGAAGTCGTAGGCGATCTCGCCACGGTGCAGCCGGTGTCCGAGCTGTCCGAGATTACCGAGCTTGGACATCAGGCCTCCTTCGTCTCGGTGCTCGTCCTGCGGCGGACGCGGCGGATGGGGGCCTGGACACCCAGGCCCTTCGGGTCGAGGCCGGACCACTTGTGGCCCTCCGCGAAGAACTTGTTGCGGGCCAGGATCGTCATCAACGGCTTGGTGAAGAGGAACACCACCACGACGTCGAGCAGGGTGGTCAGACCCAGCGTGAACGCGAAGCCCTGGACCTTGCCGACCGTGACGGCGAACAGCACCGCGGCGGCCAGGAAGGACACGAAGTCCGACACCAGGATGGTGCGCCGGGCGCGCGGCCAGCCGCGGGCCACGGCGGGCTGCAGCGAGCGGCCCTCGCGCAGCTCGTCACGGATCCGTTCGAAGAAGACGATGAACGAGTCCGCGGTGATACCGATGGCGACGATGGCTCCACAGACGGCCGGCAGGTTCAGCGCGAAGCCGATGGCCGGGCCGAGCAGGGACATCAGCGTGTAGGTGAGTGCCGCCGACACCAGAAGGCTGACGATCGCGACGAGGCCGAGGCCCCGGTAGTACGCCAGCATGTAGAGCACGACCAGCGCGAGGCCGACGGCGCCCGCGATGAGGCCGCCGCGCAGCTGCTCGCCGCCGAGTGCGGCGGAGACCGTGGTCACGTCGCTGATGTCGAAGGACAGCGGCAGCGAACCGTAGGACAGGACGTTCGACAGGTTCGTCGCGGACGTCTGGGTGAAGCTGCCGAAGATCGTCGCGCTGCCGCCGGGCAGGGCCTGCGAAACCGAGGGCGCCGAGACGACGTTGCCGTCGAGGTCGATCGCGAACTGGTTCAGCGGGGGCTGCTGGGCGGCGAGCTGCGTGGTGACCCTCGTGAACTTCTTGGCGCCACCGCCGGTGAAGCTGAGGTCGACGACCCAGCCGTTGCCGGACGTGGTGTCGAACTTCGCACTGGCCTTGGAGACGTCCTTGCCGTCGAGGACGGCCGGGCCGAGCGCGTACTTGTACCAGATCTTGTCCTTGCCGTCGCCACGCTCGCCGCAGCCGACGACCTTGTTCTCCGGCTTGACACCCTGGTTCGCGGCCAGCCGCTGCTTCGGGTCGTTGCAGTCAAGGGCGGTGAACTTGGCCTGCAGATCGGCCGGAATCGTGCTGTCCAGCGTGCCGGCCGGGGGCGCGGACGGGGTGGGTGTCGGGGTCGGCGCCTTGGCCGGGTCGGCCTTCAGACCGTCGGTGACCGCGCGGCCCTGAGTGGTGGCGCTCGACGAGGGAGTCGCCTTCGTCGAGGGCGTGCTCTTCGGCGTGGCCGTACCGGTCGGCTTGGTACCGGGCTTGCCCGACGGAGTCGCCGAAGGGGTCGCGGACGGGGTGGGCGTCGCCGGCGGCGTCTTGGCCGCCGGGGGGTTCGCCTGCTCGGCGAGCACCTGCCGGAAGTACAGCTGGGCGGTCGTGCCGACCTGCTCCTGCGCCTGCTTGGGGTCGGTGCCCTTGGGGATGTTGACAATGATGTGATTGTCGCCCTGGGTCTGCACCTCCGCCTCGGAGACACCAAGACCGTTCACACGCTGGTTGATGATGCTCACAGCGGTGTTCATGTTGGTCTTGTTGACCGCGCCGGCCTGATCGCTCTTGGCGGTCAACGTGATGCTGACACCGCCTGCGAGGTCGATGCCCAGTCGCGGCTTGGTGTTGTGCGAGAGGAACATCGTCCCCGTCAACGCCACGAGCGCGATCAGGATCGCGGCCAGGGCGCGCCCGGGGTACCCCTGACTCCCCGAGGACCTGCGGCCCTTCTTGGGTGCTGCCACCTTCTTGTATCTCCCTGTCCAACCAGCCCCCGGGCCTGCGCGCCCGTGGGGTGGCCACGAAGTGATGTGAGAGTCCAGACCGACGCGCCCTTACTTGGGGTCGGTGCCGTCCTTCTTCGGCTCGTCCTCCGTCTTGCTCAGGTCGATGCGCTCGTCATCGGCGGCCTCGGCCGTCACGGCGTCCTCATCGGTGGCCGCGTCCTCGTCGGTGTCCTCGGAGCCGTCCTCCAGCTCGTCCGGCTCGATGCCGTGCACGATCCGGTCGTACTCGGACTGGTCCAGGACGGCGCCGATGGAGTTCTTCGCGAAGTGCGCGTGCACCCCGTCGGCCAGCTCCAGGAGGACGGTGTCCTCGTTGACTTCCTTCACCACGGCGTACATGCCGCCGATGGTGCGGACACCGGAGCCCGGTTCCATCTGGTTCCGCATCGTCGCCGCCTGCCGCTGCTTGTTCTTGGCAGACCGGGTCATGAGGAACATGGCACCGATAAGGATGATGAACGGGAGGAGCAAGCCGATACTCACGATTTACAACGTTCCTTCGCACGGCCGCGGTGGCTGGCCTGATCTACGGGGGTGTATGCCGTTCCGGAGGAAGGGCGTCGGCGGAGTCTAAGCGAGTCCTCGCCGGTGAAACAACGCCCAGCATGGCACTGGGGTTCCTGGGGGGCGAGTCCCCATGCCGTCACGGTCCGAACAGGCCACCCTGGCCGGGGCCCCCGGGCTGCTGGGGCGGGACCAGGCCGAGGTGCGTCCAGGCCGCCCGGGTAGCCACCCGGCCACGGGGAGTACGCGCCAGCAGACCCTCCCGGACCAGGAACGGTTCGGCGACCTCCTCGACCGTCTCGCGCTCCTCACCGACGGCGACCGCCAGTGTCGACAGACCGACCGGGCCGCCGCCGAACAGCTGGAGCAGGGCGCGCAGCACCGCCCGGTCCAGCCGGTCGAGGCCCCGGGCGTCCACCTCGTAGACCTCCAGGGCCTGCGTGGCGATCTCGCGGGTGATCCGGCCGTCGGCTCTGACCTGCGCGTAGTCCCGGACCCGGCGCAGCAGCCGGTTGGCGATACGGGGCGTGCCGCGGGAGCGGCCGGCGATCTCCGCACCGCCGTCCGTCTCGATCTCGACGTCCAGCAGCCGGGCCGAGCGGTGGATGACGCGTTCCAGCTCGGCGGGGGCGTAGAACTCCATGTGGCCGGTGAAGCCGAAGCGGTCCCGCAGCGGGGGCGGCAGCAGGCCGGCCCGGGTGGTGGCGCCGACCAGGGTGAAGGGCGGCAGCTCCAGCGGGATGGCGGTGGCGCCGGGACCCTTGCCGACGATCACGTCGACCCGGAAGTCCTCCATCGCCATGTAGAGCATCTCCTCGGCGGGCCGGGACATGCGGTGGATCTCGTCCAGGAACAGCACCTCGCCCTCCTGGAGGGAGGAGAGGATCGCGGCGAGGTCGCCCGCGTGCTGGATGGCCGGGCCCGAGGTGATGCGGATCGGGGCGCCCATCTCGGCGGCGATGATCATCGACAGGGTGGTCTTGCCGAGGCCGGGCGCTCCGGAGAGCAGCACGTGGTCGGCGGTGCCGCCGCGCTTCTTGGCGGCCTTGAGCACCAGGTCCAGCTGCTGCCGCACCCGTTCCTGCCCGACGAACTCACCGAGGTCCTTCGGCCGCAGCGCGGCCTCGACGGCCTGGTCCTCACCGTCGGCATCGGAGCCGACCAGCCGGTCCGGCAGCTCGCCGGCGGTCGGGGGTGCGGGCTCGTCCCAGTTCATGTCGGACTTTCGGGTCGTCGGTGCGGGGCTCGTGGGTGCGGGGCTCGTCGGGTCGTAGCGGCGTCAGGCAGTCGGTGCGGGGATCGTGTCCGTGCGGCGGCATGCCCTCAGCGGGTGCGGTTCAGGGTCTGGAGGGCCGCTCGCAGCAGTGCGGACACATTGGGCGCTCCGCCCCCGGCCAGCTCCGCCTCTGCCTGCGGCGCGACCGCGGAGACCGCTTCGTCGGCCTCGCGGGTGGCGTAGCCGAGCCCGATGAGCGCCGCGTGCAGCTGGTCGCGCCAGGAGGCGCTGACGGGGCTGCCGATCCCGCGGTTCGCCCCGGGGCCGACGGGCTCGCCGAGCCGGTCCTTCAGTTCCAGCAGGAGCCGCTGGGCGCCCTTCTTGCCCACGCCGGGGACGGCGGTGAGCGCTTTCTCGTCCCCGGTGGCCACCGCGATCCGCAGGGCGTCCGGGGAGTGCACGGCGAGCATCGTCTGCGCGAGGCGCGGGCCGACGCCGCTGACGGTCTGCAGCAGCTCGAAGACCAGCCGCTCGTCGTCGTCCGCGAAGCCGTACAGGGTGAGCGAGTCCTCGCGGACGATCAACGACGTCGAGAGTCTGGCCGGCTGCCCGGTCCTGAGGGTGGCGAGGGTGCCCGGGGTGCACAGGACGGACATGCCGATGCCGCCCACCTCGATGACCGCGGCGTCCGGGGCGAGTGCGGCGACCGGGCCGCTGACGAAGGCGATCATGCTCGGGGCTCCTGGATTCGTGCCGGCCGGTGGGCGGCGATGGCCTGTTGGAGACGGTTGGTGGCGGTACCGCGCCAGATGTGGCAGATGGCCAGCGCCAGCGCGTCCGCGGCGTCGGCCGGCTTGGGCGGGGCGTCCAGGCGCAGCAGCCGCGTCACCATGGTGCCGACCTGGGCCTTGTCCGCCCGTCCGCTGCCGGTGACGGCGGCCTTGACCTCGCTGGGGGTGTGCAGATGGACGGGGAGTCCGCGCCGGCTGGCGCAGAGCATCGCGACGGCGCTGGCCTGGGCGGTGCCCATGACCGTGCTGACGTTGTGCTGGCTGAACACCCGCTCCACGGCGACGACTTCCGGCCGGTACTCGTCCAACCACGCCTCGATGCCGCGCTCGATGAGGACGAGTCGGTGCCCGATATCCGCGTCGGCCGGGGTGCGCACCACGCCTACGCCCAGCATCGTCAACGGGCGCCCGGGGACGCCGTCCACGACTCCGATGCCGAGCCGGGTCAGTCCCGGGTCCACGCCGAGTACCCGCACCCCGTCACCCCTCAAGCCCTGTCGGTCAACTGTTCCTGCAGGTTAGCCGTTCCCACCGACAACGCCGCCAACGCCGACGGGCCGGCGGGATGTGTCCCGCCGGCCCGTGGTGCTGACAACGCGGAATCAGGCGTCGACCTGCTCCATGACCTCGTCGCTCACGTCGAAGTTGGCGAAGACGTTCTGCACGTCGTCGCTGTCCTCCAGCGCGTCGATCAGCTTGAAGATCTTGCGGGCGCCGTCCTCGTCGAGCTCCACCTGCATGGTGGGGACGAAGTTGGCGTCGGCCGAGTCGTAGTCGATGCCCGCGTCCTGGAGCGCGGTACGGACCGCGACCATGTCGGTGGCCTCGCTGATGACCTCGAAGGACTCGCCGAGGTCGTTGACCTCTTCGGCCCCGGCGTCCAGCACGGCGCCCAGCACGTCGTCCTCGGAGAGTTCACCCTTGGGGACGATGACGACGCCCTTGCGGTTGAACAGGTACGAGACCGAGCCCGGGTCCGCCATGGCGCCGCCGTTGCGGGTCATCGCGACCCGGACGTCGGAGGCCGCGCGGTTGCGGTTGTCGGTGAGGCACTCGATGAGCACCGCGACACCGTTCGGCCCGTAGCCCTCGTACATGATCGTCTGGTAGTCGGCGCCGCCGGCTTCCAGACCGGCACCGCGCTTGACCGCGCTGTCGATGTTCTTGTTCGGGACCGAGCTCTTCTTCGCCTTCTGGATGGCGTCGTAAAGGGTCGGGTTACCGGAGACGTCACCGCCACCCATGCGCGCCGCCACCTCGATGTTCTTGATCATCTTGGCGAACAGCTTGCCGCGCTTGGCGTCAACCACGGCCTTCTTGTGCTTGGTGGTAGCCCATTTAGAGTGGCCGGACATCGCCAGCTCCTTACAACGTCGCCAGTAGAAATGAACAGAAGAGATCCTACCGGGGTCGGGCTAGCCCGCGGTGCGCACCATGTCGACGAAGAGCTCGTGAACCCGGTGGTCGCCGGTCAGCTCGGGGTGGAACGAGGTGGCCAGCAGGTTTCCGGAGCGTACGGCGACCACGGTGCCGTCCTCGAGCCGGGCCAGTACCTCGGTCCGCTCGCCGGTCGACTCGACCCACGGGGCGCGGATGAAGACGCCCTCGACCGGGCCGCCGCCGATGCCGGTGATCTCCACGCCCGCTTCGAAGGACTCGTTCTGCCGCCCGAAGGCGTTGCGGCGCACGATCATGTCGATGCCGCCGATGGTCTCCTGGTCGTCCCGGCCGTCCAGGATCTTGTCGGCGAGCATGATCATGCCCGCGCAGGACCCGTAGGCCGGCATGCCGGCCGCGACCCGCTCGCGCAGCGGCTCCAGCATGCCGAAGATGACCGCCAGCTTGGACATCGTGGTGGACTCGCCGCCGGGGATGACCAGGCCGTCGATCCCGGCGAGCTCGGCCGGCCGGCGCACAGGCACGGCCTGTGCGCCGGCGGCGGTGAGCGCCGCGAGGTGTTCGCGTACATCGCCCTGCAGGGCCAGTACGCCGATGGTGGGTATGGCGCTCACGGTCCGGTTACCAGCCGCGGTTGGCGTAGCGCTCGGACTCGGGGAGGGTGTCGCAGTTGATGCCGACCATGGCCTCGCCCAGACCGCGCGAGACATCCGCGATGACCTTGGGGTCGTCGTAGAAGGTGGTGGCCTTCACGATGGCGGCGGCGCGCTGCGCCGGGTCGCCGGACTTGAAGATGCCGGAGCCGACGAAGACACCCTCGGCGCCGAGCTGCATCATCAGGGCGGCGTCCGCCGGGGTGGCCACACCGCCGGCGCTGAAGAGCACGACGGGCAGCTTGCCGAGGCCCGCGACCTCCTTGACCAGCTCGTACGGGGCCTGGAGGTTCTTGGCGGCGACGAACAGCTCGGTCTCGTCCAGGGTGCCGAGGCGGCGGATGTCGGTGCGGATCTGGCGCATGTGGCGCACGGCCTCGACGACGTTGCCGGTGCCGGCCTCACCCTTGGAGCGGATCATGGCCGCGCCCTCGGCGATCCGGCGCAGGGCCTCGCCCAGGTTGGTCGCGCCGCAGACGAAGGGGGTGGTGAAGGCCCACTTGTCGCTGTGGTTGACCTCGTCGGCCGGGGTCAGGACTTCGGACTCGTCGATGTAGTCGACACCGAGCGCCTGCAGGACCTGGGCCTCGACGAAGTGGCCGATACGGGACTTCGCCATGACGGGGATGGACACCGCGTTGATGATGCCGTCGATCATGTCCGGGTCGGACATACGGGCCACGCCGCCGTCCTTGCGGATGTCGGCGGGCACCCGCTCCAGGGCCATGACCGCGACGGCGCCGGCGTCCTCGGCGATCTTCGCCTGCTCGGCGTTGACGACGTCCATGATCACGCCGCCCTTGAGCTGCTCGGCCATACCGCGCTTGACGCGCGCGGTGCCGGTCTCGGGGTTCTGGGCGGTGGCGGGGGTGGTGGACACGGTATGACCTCACTCGATGACGAATGGTGCGTTGTACCCATCCTGAACCGGTCCACCTGGCCGGAAAAGGGCCAATCCGGGGTCAGTGGCCTGCCGCGCCGTCCGCTGTGAACGCCATCGGTGGCTCGTCGTCCATCTCGAAGGCCAGCGGGAAGGGCGCGTGGCCGGCCAGCCGGAACCAGCGCACGACCCGGTGCCTGCGCACCGCCCGCGCCGCCCGGACCGCGTCGTTGTGGAAGCGGCGGGCCATCGGCACCCGGCGTACGGCCTGGGTCAGTTCGCCGACGGTCTCCTCGCCGCCGGGCGCGGCCAGCACCGCCTCGACGGCGTCCGGTTCGGCGAAGACCGCGCGCAGCGCCTGGCTCAACTCGCTCTCGGCCACCTCTCGGTGCTCGTCCTCGGCCTGCCGGGCGGCGTGCGCGGACTGGTAGAGGACGATGGACGCCGCCGGGTCCAGCACCCCGGACGTCGCGAGCTCCTGGGCCACCGAGGCGCGGCGCAGCAGCTGCGCGTCCAGGGCGGCACGGGCGGCGTCGATACGGGCGTGCAGCCGGTCAAGGCGGCCCGCGGTCCAGCTCAGGTACAGGCCGATGGCAACGACAGCCACCGCGACCCAGATGAAGGTGGTCACGGGCGGCAAGGCTACCGTCGCGCCGGGTACTTCAGTCCCGGGCGAGCCCCAGGCGGGCGCGCAGGCCGACGCGTTCGTCGGTGGCGACGGCGGTGGCGCCCTCCGTCACCGTCTCGTAGACGGACAGGATGTCGGCGCCGACCGTGCTCCAGTCGAAGCGGCGGACGTGCCTGCTGCCCAGTTCCCGCAGCTCCGCGAGGCGCTCGGGGTCGCCGAGCAGCCGCACCGCGGCGGCCGCGAGCGCGTCGGCGTTCTCGACGGGGAACAGTTCGCCCGCCGCACCGCCGTCCAGGACCTGGCGGAAGGCGTCCAGATCGCTGGCGAGCACCGGGGCGCCGGCCGACATCGCCTCGACGAGGATGATGCCGAAGCTCTCGCCGCCGGTGTTGGGGGCCACGTACAGGTCGACGCTGCGCAGCAGCCGGGCCTTGTCCCGGTCGCTGACCATGCCGAGGAACTCCACCTGGCCGCGCAGGTGTTCCGGCAGGGCCTCGACGGCTTCCTTCTCGTCACCCTTTCCGGCGACCAGCAGCCGGGTGTCCGGGCGTTCGGCGATGATCTTCGGCAGGGCCCGCATCAGGGCGGGCAGGCCCTTGCGCGGCTCGTCGATCCGGCCGATGAACCCGATCGTCCCGCCCGGCCGCGGCACGCCGTCCAGGGCCGTGCTGCGCGCCCCTTCCGACTGCCACTTCGGCTCGGCCTCGGCGGTGGCGAAGAAGTCGACGTCCACGCCGTTGGGGATGACCACCGCGTCGCCGCCGAGGTGCTCCACCAGGGTGCGCCGGGCGTACTCGCTCACCGCGATGCGCGCGCGGATCTTCTCCAGCGCGGGCTGCAGGATGGGATAGGCGGCGATCATGGCCCGCGAGCGCGGGTTGGAGGTGTGGAAGGTCGCGACGATCGGCCCCTGGGCCGCCCAGCAGGCCAGCAGGCCGAGGGACGGCGAGGTCGGTTCGTGGATGTGGATGACGTCGAAGCCGCCGTCGTGCAGCCAGCGGCGCACCCGCGCGGCGGACAGGAAGCCGAAGTTGAGCCGGGCCACCGAGCCGTTGTACGGCACGGGGACGGCGCGGCCCGCGGAGACCACGTACGGCGGGAGCGGCGTCTCGTCGTCGGCGGGCGCGAGCACGGAGACCTCGTGGCCGAGCTTGATCAGGTGCTCCGCGAGGTCGCGGATGTGGAACTGGACGCCGCCGGGGACGTCCCAGGAGTACGGGCAGACGATCCCGATCCTCAAAGTTTCTCCGTTCCGGAACTGTTCGGACGCGCTTCGAGATCGGCGAGCCACAGCCGTTGGAGCATGTGCCAGTCCTGGGGGTGCTCGGCGATCCCGGAGGCGTAGGCGTCGGCGAGGTCCTGGGTCATGACCGCGGCCTTCTCGGCCCGTTCCCCGAGCTCGGGGACCTCGACCGGCGGGTGGATCCGGCCCCGCATGATCGTCGAGTCGTCGTACCAGAGGGTGACCGGCAGCAGCAGCGCGCCGGTCTGCTGCGCGAGCATCGCGGGGCCGGCGGGCATCCGGGTGGCCTCGCCGAAGAACTTCACCTCGATGCCCGAGGCGGACAGGTCGCGGTCGGCGACGAGGCAGACCAGGCCGCCCGCGCGCAGCCGGCGGGCGAGGGTGCCGAAGGCGGAGCCGCCGGTGTGCGGCAGTACCTCCATGCCGAGTCCCTCGCGGTAGGCCACGAACCGGTCGTACAGCGTCTCGGGCTTGAGACGTTCCGCGACGGTGGTGAACGGGACGCCGATCTTGGTGGTCACCCAGGCGCCGGCCAGGTCGTAGTTGCCCATGTGCGGCAGCGCCAGGATGACGCCCTTCCCGGCGGCCAGGCCGTCCTTCAGGATGTGCGCGTCCTGGATGTCGACGCCGGTGCGGAAGCGGTCCCGGTCCCAGGAGGGCATCCGGAAGGACTCCATCCAGTACCGCAGGTAGGAGCGCATTCCGGCCCGGGACAGCTCGCGCAGCCGAGCCTCGTCCGCGTCCGGCACGACACGGGCGAGGTTGGACTCCAGCCGGAGCACTCCCTTGCCGCGCCGCCGCCAGACCAGGTCGGCGATCTTCCGGCCGAGGGCGTTCGCCACCGGTTCCGGCAGCTTCTTCACCGCACTCCAGCCCAGGCCGTAGAGGCCGTCGATCAACCGGTCCTTCACGCGGCGCCGCCCCCGTTCGCACCGGCGACGGCGTCCGCCGCGTCGGCCTCCGCCGCCTCTCGGCGCACGGTGACGACCCGCTGGATCAGGGTCACCAGGCTGCCCGCGGCGACGACCCACAGCGCGATCGGCAGAAGCCACTCGATATAGGGAACGCCGAACTTGTGCAGCCCGGCGAGACCGCACAGGACGAGGGTGATGACGAGCCGCTCGGCGCGCTCCACCAGCCCGTTGACGTTCACCGGCAGGCCGATGGCCTCACCGCGGGCCTTGGTGTAGGACACCACCTGGCCGCTGGCGAGGCAGAAGATCGTCACCGCGCAGAGCACGAGGTCGTCACCGCCCCCGGCGTACCAGAGCGCGAGCCCGCCGAAGACCGCCGAGTCGGCGACCCGGTCGAGGGTGGAGTCGAGGAAGGCGCCCCATCGGCTGGACACCCCGGACTGCCGCGCCATGTTCCCGTCGACCAGGTCCGAGAAGACGAACAGGGTGATGACGACGGTGCCCCAGAAGAACTCGCCCATGGGGTAGAAGACCAGCGCACCCGCCATCACTCCCCCGGTGCCGATGAGGGTCACCGCGTCGGGGGTGACCCCGATGCGCAGCAGGAACGAGGCGAACGGCGTGAGAACACGCGTGAAGAATGCACGCGCGTACTTGTTCAGCATGGCCTTCCCGGATGGATCGGTGGATGTCGGCTGGCCCGGTCGGCCACTGGACGGCCCATCGTAGCCAGCCCTCGTCGTCCGTATGCGGGAGGCACCCGCCGGTACCCTGGGGACGTACGACGTATGGACGCACCGTGACCGCCGTGGGAAGGTCGGATAACCGCGGGCGTCGCCGGAAACCCTCCCTTTGTACCCCGTCCCGGGGCACCTCCGGTGCGGTCTCCCGTGACGTTGCGCGTTTGTGCCCCTGCAGAGGGCGCGGTCCCCCATGCAGTGACGGACATGGAGGCGAGACCCGTGGGTGGAGCAGCCGACAGGAGAGACGTACATCCAGGAGCCGCCGGAAGGGCACCGGCGGCCGGCCGGCCCGAGAAGGTGCGCAATGTGGTGCTGGTCGGCCACAGCGGAGCGGGCAAGACCACACTCGTCGAGGCCCTGGCGCTGGCAACCGGCGCGGTGAACCGGGCAGGGCGGGTGGAGGACGGCGGATCGATCTCCGATCATGACGAGATCGAGCAGCGGCAGCAGCGGTCGGTGCAGCTGTCACTCGTGCCGGTTCTCTGGGGCGATATCAAGATAAATCTGCTGGACACTCCCGGATACGCCGACTTCGTCGGGGAGTTGAGGGCCGGTCTGCGAGCAGCGGACGCGGCCCTCTTCGTCGTTTCGGCGGCGCAGGACGCCTCGGGCGTGGGCGGCGCGACCCGGTTGGTGTGGGACGAGTGCGCGGCGGTCGGGATGCCGCGGGCCGTGGTGGTGACGCATCTGGAGGCGGCCCGGTCCGACTTCGACGAGATGACGGCGCTGTGCGCCCGGGTCCTCGGCGACGACTCCCCCGAGTCGGTGCTGCCGCTGTACCTGCCGCTGCACGGCGAGCAGGGCCCGGACGGGCACGCCCCGGTCACCGGGCTGATCGGGCTGCTGTCGCAGCGGGTCTTCGACTACTCGACGGGCGAGCGGACCGAGCGGGCCCCCGAGCCCGGGGAGGTGCCGCTGATCGAGGAGGCCCGCAACCGGCTCATCGAGGGGATCATCGCCGAGAGCGAGGACGAGACCCTGATGGACCGCTACCTCAGCGGCGAGGAACTGGACCTCAAGACCCTCACCGAGGACCTGGAACGGGCGGTCGCCCGCGGCACGTTCCACCCGGTGCTCGCCGCCGCCTCCGCCGCCGCCGGCGCCCGGCAGGGGCTCGGCACCCTGGAGCTGCTGGAACTGATCACCGGCGGCTTCCCGACCCCGCTGGAGCGCGAGGCGCCACCGGTGAGCGCCCTGCAGGGTGGCCCGTGCCCGCCGCTGACCTGCGATCCCGACGGGCCGCTCGCCGCCGAGGTGGTGAAGACCTCCTCCGACCCGTACGTCGGGCGGATCAGCCTGGTGCGGGTCTTCTCCGGGACGCTGCGGCCGGACGAGACGGTCCATGTCTCGGGGCACGGCATGGAGGACCGCGGGCACGCGGACCATGACGTGGACGAGCGGGTGGGCGCGCTGTCCTCGCCCTTCGGCAAGCAGCAGCGCGGGGTGGCGAGCTGTGTCGCGGGCGATCTGGCCTGCGTCGCCAAACTGACCCGCGCCGAGACCGGCGACACCCTCTCGGCCAAGGACCGGCCGCTGCTCATGGAGCCGTGGGTGATGCCCGACCCGCTGCTCCCGGTGGCCATCCAGGCGCACAGCAAGGCCGACGAGGACAAGCTCTCACAGGGTCTGGCGCGGCTGGTCGCCGAGGATCCCACGATGCGTCTCGAGCAGAACCCGGACACCCGGCAGGTGGTCCTGTGGTGCCTGGGCGAGGCGCATGCCGATGTCGCGCTGGAACGGCTGCGCAGCCGCTACGGGGTCCAGGTGGACGCCGTGCAGCACCGGGTGTCGCTGCGCGAGACGTTCGGTGAGCAGGCCACCGCGCGCGGCCGGCACGTCAAACAGTCCGGCGGGCACGGCCAGTTCGCGATCTGCGAGATCCAGGTCGATCCGCTGCCGGCCGGCTCCGGCATCGAGTTCGTCGACAAGGTGATCGGCGGCGCGGTACCGCGGCAGTTCATCCCGTCGGTGGAGAAGGGCGTCCGCGCGCAGGCCGCCCGGGGTGTGGCCCTCGGCCACCCGGTGGTGGACATCCGGGTCACCCTCACCGACGGCAAGGCGCACTCGGTGGACTCCTCCGACGCCGCGTTCCAGACCGCCGGCGCGCTCGCCATGCGGGAGGCGGCCGCCGGGGCCAGGATCGACCTGCTGGAACCGGTCGTCGAGGTCGGGGTGCTGGTCTCCGACGACTACGTCGGTTCGGTGATGAGCGATCTTTCCGGACGGCGCGGCCGGGTCCTGGGCAACGAACCGGCCGGTCCTGGCCGCACCCTGGTGCGGGCCGAGGTGCCGGAGATCGAGATCGGCCGGTACGCCGTCGACCTGCGGTCCCTGTCGCACGGCACCGGCCGCTTCAGCCGCGCGTACGCCCGCCACGAGCCGATGCCCCCGCCGCTCGCGGCCAAGCTCAGGGAACAGGCGGATTCCGCCAAGTAACGCCGCAGGAAGGCCGGTCGGCGGTCCGTGTGCACCCCGCGCGGACCGCCGCGCCGATACTGTGGGCATTGCTCCAGAAGTGTGACGGCCCCGCTCGCGGGGAATGGGCCGGTGGAGCCGTTGTGCCCGCGGGGTCGTGTGGGGGAATGAGGGGGCGGTAGTGGCAGACGGCAAGGGGTTCGACTTCAGCCCCGGGGCGCAGGTCCCGCTGATCGGTACGGAGGGCGGCACCGCCGCGACCCAGGCCCTGTCGTCCGCGGCCTATCGGGACTCCCCGGTCGAGGACCTCAGGAAGGCCAACGAGGACGCGGTCTTCACCCCTCCCCGGCTCTCGCTCTTCGAGCCCAACCTCGGTGAGGCGTTCGCCCGTTCCGTCCAGGTGCGGATGCTCGGCGCGGCGCGCGGCGAACTCGTGCAGTCCTTCGGTGCCGAACCGCAGTCCGTCGTCGAGCACTGCCTCGCCGCGAACCGGATCCGGCAGGAGCGCGACAACCGGCTGACGATCGTGATGGCCGTCTTCGGGCTGCTGTTCCTGCCCGGGGTGCTGATCTGGCTCGGCGCGTTCCAGCTGCGCAGGTCGCTGGCGAAGGCGCAGGACTCGAAGGCGGGCCCGCTGGGCGCGGTGATCCTGCTGATCGTCGTCGCGTTCGCCGCCCTGCTCATCATCAAGCCGCCGCTGACCGGGTTCTGGCGCCAGTACCTGCGCGTCATGATGCTCGTACCGGTGCTGGGCTGGTTCTGGGCCAAGCGCATCTGCGAGCAGACCGCGAAGGACCTGCGCGAGCGCTGGGCCGGCCTGGTCTCCGGCACCGGCGTCGGCGCCAAGATCCCCGAGGCCGTACCGCGCAACCCGAACCAGACCCGGGCGGAGACGCTGCGGCAGAGCCTGGCGAAGCTCTCCGCCGAGCAGAACAGCAACGTGGTCTTCTATGCGGGCCCCAAGGGAATACTGGGCATGGGCACCCGCTGGGGCAGCTGGCAGATGGCCGAGGAGCTGGTGCCACGCGACGGCCTCGCCGAGATCCACCCCTTCCGCAGCTGGGACGTCATCCGCGCCATCCACGACAAACTGCGGATGCTGGAGCGCGGCCCGCTGCACACCGGAGGCTTCCCCAAGGCGTCGATACGGCACTGGGTCGTCGCCCCGACCGGGGAGAACGCCAAGGCCATCTCCCGGCCCACCGGCGCCGAGGTCGAGGCGTTCACCGTCAAGGACTTCGAGATCCAGCGGATCTGCAACAACCAGCAGTTCGGCAAGGGCAACCGGCACTACCTCGGCATCCAGTTCGTCCTGTGGGACGGCCAGTTGGTGATAACGCTGATGGTCACGGTGACCGTGCTGGCGCAGACCCTGCGGGTCGAGGTGACGGGCCACGCGCTGGGCCCCGTGCACCCGATCTTCACGGCACCGCCGGCGCCCAACTCCAAGACCGTCTCGCACCCGGTCAAGTTCTGGGAGACCCACACGGTGCAGCTGCCGCTGATCCACCCCGGCGAGGTGGTCCGGCTGGCGGCCCGCGCGCCGCTCACCCGGTTCCCCAGCGTGCTGGACCACCTCGGCGGCACGCTCGCACTGCCCGAGCCGTTCGGCCTCCGGCACACCTGGGCGGACAAGCCGTGGAAGCACCGCTTCATGGCCGACGACGCGCTGCGCGCCGCGACCCCGGTGCTGCGCGCGGTGCACGCCGCGGCGATCCACGTCATGAAGGAGAACGGCGTCGACACCTCGCACTTCACCAACCGCTCGCTGATGCTGAGCGGCCTGGTCCAGGGCGCGGAACCCCGCAAGGCGGACGCGTACGACGCGTAAAGCCTGTCCGGCGGATCATGGGCACACCGGACGTAAGGGGGCCGGGGCCGCAGGGGCAGGGGTCCGAAATGCTGCCGAGCTATTTGTGGGCCGCCAGGCCCGTAAATAGTCGATTTCGGACCCCTGCCCCGGAGGTCCCGGCCCCCGACCCACGACGCACCCGGCAGGGACTAGTGCGGCCAGACGTCCGCGAGCATCTTGCGGGTGTCTGCCAGCAGTTGCGGCAGGACCCGGGTGTGCCCGATGACCGGCATGAAGTTGGTGTCGCCGCCCCAGCGCGGCACCACGTGCTGGTGCAGATGCGCGGCGATCCCCGCGCCCGCCGCCCCGCCCTGGTTCATGCCGATGTTGAAGCCGTGCGCCCCGGAGGCGGTGCGCAGCGCCGTCATCGCGCGCTTGGTCAGCCCGGCCAGCTCGGCGGTCTCCGCCAGATCCAGCTCGGTGTAGTCCGCGACGTGCCGGTAGGGGACCACCATCAGGTGGCCGCCGTTGTACGGGTAGAGGTTGAGCACCGCGTAGACGTGCTCGCCCCGCGCGACGATCAGGCCGTCCTCGTCGGATTTGGACGGGATCGAGCAGAACGGACATCCGTCGCCGGCCTCCGGGCCGGTCGGCTTGTTCTCACCCTGGATGTACGCCATACGGTGCGGGGTCCACAGGCGCTGGAACGCGTCCTGCGTACCCACTCCGATCTGCTGCTCCGGCTCACTCGTCATGCCGATCAGCATAGGACTTCCGGGTCCCGCCACGTGGCGCAGGGGCGGTTCCCACGGCAACGCGCAGGCCCCTGGGGTGCGAGTCGCTCGCGCCCCAGGGGCCCGCGGTCGTACGCCGTGTGTCAGACCTGGACGCGGTCCTCGACGGCCTTGGCGATCTCGGCGACGGCCTCGTCGACCGGCACGCCGTTCTTCTGGGTGCCGTCGCGGTAGCGGAAGGAGACCGCGCCGGCCTCCATGTCCTCGTCACCCGCGATGATCATGAAGGGCACCTTGGCCTTCTGGGCGTTGCGGATCTTCTTCTGCATGCGGTCCGAGGAGGCGTCCACGTCGACCCGCAGCCCGAGGGCCTTCGCCTTGGCGGCGAACTCCTGCAGGTACGGGACGTGCGCGTCACCGATCGGGATGCAGGTCGCCTGCACCGGCGCCAGCCAGGCCGGGAAGGCACCCGCGTAGTGCTCAAGGAGCACCGCGAAGAACCGCTCGATCGAGCCGAAGAGCGCACGGTGGATCATCACCGGACGCTGCTTGGAACCGTCGCCGGAGGTGTACTCCAGGTTGAAGCGCTCCGGCAGGTTGAAGTCGACCTGGATGGTCGACATCTGCCAGGTCCGGCCGATGGCGTCGCGTGCCTGGACGGAGATCTTCGGGCCGTAGAAGGCGGCGCCGCCCGGGTCCATGACCAGTTCGAGGCCCTGCTTCTCCGCGGCCTTGCGCAGCGTCTCGGTGGCCTCGTCCCAGTTCTCGTCCGACCCGATGAACTTCTCCGGGTCCTTGGTCGAGAGCTCGAGGTAGAAGTCCTCCAGGCCGTAGTCGCGCAGCAGGTTCAGCACGAAGGTGAGGGTCGAGTCGAGCTCGTCCGCCATTTGCTCCTTGGTGCAGTAGATGTGCGCGTCGTCCTGGGTGAAGCCGCGGGCGCGGGTGAGGCCGTGCACGACACCGGACTTCTCGTACCGGTACACGGTGCCGAACTCGAAGAGCCGCAGGGGCAGTTCACGGTAGGACCGGCCCCGGGCGTCGAAGATCAGGTTGTGCATCGGGCAGTTCATGGGCTTGAGGTAGTAGTCGGTGCCCTCGTCGAGCTGCATGGGCGGGTACATGCCGTCCGCGTACCAGTCCAGGTGCCCGCTCTTCTCGAAGAGCGCGCCCTTGGTGGCGTGCGGGGTGTAGACGAACTCGTACCCCTCCTGCTCGTGCCGCTTGCGCGAGTAGTCCTCCATGACCCGGCGGATGACGCCGCCGCGCGGGTGGAAGACGGCCAGGCCGGACCCGATCTCCTCGGGGATCGAGAAGAGGTCCAGCTCGGAGCCGAGCTTGCGGTGGTCGCGCTTCTCGGCCTCGGCGAGGAACTCCAGGTACGCCTTCAGCTCGTCCTTCGACGGCCACGCGGTGCCGTAGATGCGCTGCAGCTGCTTGTTCTTCTCGCTGCCGCGCCAGTACGCGGCGGCGCTGCGCATCAGCTTGAAGGCGGGGATGAGCCGGGTGCTGGGCAGGTGCGGGCCCCGGCAGAGGTCCTTCCAGCACAGCTCGCCGGTGCGGCTGTCGATGTTGTCGTAGATGGTCAGCTCGCCCGCGCCGACCTCGACGTTCGCGCCGTCGTCGGAGGAGGCGGAGCCCTTGAGGCCGATCAGCTCCAGCTTGTACGGCTCGGCCGCCAGTTCCTCGCGGGCGTCGTCGTCGCTCACCACGCGGCGCGAGAAGCGCTGGCCACGCTTCTGGATCTCCTGCATCTTCTTCTCGATGCTCTTGAGGTCCTCCGGGGTGAAGGGGGTCTCGACGTCGAAGTCGTAGTAGAAGCCGTCCTTGATGGGCGGGCCGATACCGAGCTTCGCCGACGGGAACAGCTCCTGCACGGCCTGGGCCATGACATGCGCGGCGGAGTGCCGCAGGATGTTCAGCCCGTCCTCGCTGGTCAGGGGGACGGCTTCGACCTCGTCGCCGTCGGCGACCGGGTACGCCAGGTCCTTCAGCGCGCCGGCGACGCGCGCGGCGACGATGCTGCGGTCGCCGTCGAAGAGCTCTCCGGCGGTCGTCCCGGTCGTGACCACCCGCTCTTCCCGCTCAACGGAATCGCGAATGATGATCACACGGACGTCTGACACCGGTTCTCTCCCATGACTCAATACCGCACGGCGGCGGATGCCGCACGGGTGAATCGTACCGAGCCCGGCGGGTCCGCCGCGAAGTGATGGGGGGCGGTGAGCGACCGAGAGGCCGTTCCCGCGTCAGGAGTCTCCGCCGCAGGCGTCCTCGAAGGTGTCGACGCCGCCGTGCAGCGACTTCAGCAGCCGGTCCCGTTCGGTCTCGTCCACCTGGACCGGGGTGACGCCGACGGCCTCGGTGAGCCGGCGGAAGCCGCCGCGGCTCTCCAGCCGTCCGCTGACCCGGATCGGCAGTCCGACCAGGTGGGCGTGGGCGGCGATACGGTACTCCGCCTCGTCCAGCCGGACCCGGACCTGGCGGACGTCGGCGCCGGCGAGGACCCGGAGCCGGACCGAGCCGCCGCCGGACGGGGTGGGCCGGCGCAGCCGGACGACGGTGCCCGTCACCCGGACCGGGACCGACGGTTCGCGGCGCAGATAGCGGGCGCTCGCCGCCTCCAGGGCCGGCAGGTCACCGGGCGAGAACTCCACCGGCTCGGGACGGCTCGCGAAGCCGCCGGGCGGACCGGCCGCCGGTGACCAGGCGAGCGCCACCTCCATGCCCTCGGTGCCGCGCACCAGCCGGACCAGCGCCTCGGCCAACTCATGGCAGACGCCGAGGTCGACCGCGGCGTCGAACGCCTCCATCCCGCCGGTGGCGCGCTGGAGGTCCACCGCGTCCCGGGCCGCCTGCAGCGCGCGCAGCAGCGTCGAGGTCGCCGGCCGGCCCTCGGGGACGGGGGCGTACGCGGTGAGCAGATGGCCGCCGGTCACCGGCCCGACCAGGACCTGTTCCAGGAAGCCCGCGGCATGCGGCCCGTGCCGCTCGCCGAAGTACCCGGCGGTCTGCCGGGCGGCGCGCGCGGCGGCCAGCAGCATCGCCCGGGCGCCGGCCCGCAGCTGCTCGGCGGTGGTCCACGGCACCGCGTCGCCGATCCGCGGCACCTCGCGCCGCCAGCGGATCTCGTCGCCGGGGACGGTGAGGGCGAGCAGCACCTCGCGGGCGGACGGGGCGGCGGAGCGGGCGAGTGCGGTGAGGGCCTCATGGAGCAGGTCGGTGTGGTCCGCGTAGCCCGGGTCCGTGGTCCGGCCGCGGCGCGGACGGCCCTCGGGGACGAGCAGGCTGGTGCCGGTGCCGTTCCCCGTCGGCCGGCCGGCGTCCGCCCCCGCGTCCTGGAGCCGGACGGCGCTGCCGGGCGGGGTCCAGCGGCTGTAGCGGCCGGGGGCGCCGCCGCGCCGCTCCCAGCCGTGCCGGACGAGCAGCGCGGTCAGTACCGCGGGGTCGACCCGCTCGGGGTCGGGCAGAACGGGCTCATCGGTGTCGGTGGGCCGGTGCATCACGGTCTTCCTCCCGCCCCGACCCGCGCCATGATCTGGCACAGCGCACGGTCGTCGAAGATCCGCGCGGTCGGTATCCGCACTGTGGTCTTGCGCTTGCCCGTCACGGCGACGCCGGCCAGGTTCGTCCAGTAGCAGCAGTGCCGCAGTTCCAGCCGGTCGTGCCCGGCCGCCAGCCACTCGTCCTGCGTGCGCGGCACGAGCATCACCACCAGGATCTTGTGCACCGACGCCGGGGTCCTGGCCAGTTTCACCAGGTGCTCGTTCTCCAGCGTGAAGCCGAAGGTCGGCCCCGCCGGATGCGGGGCGACCTGGTAGGTGCACTTGAGCTGCACCTTTATCGTCACCTCGTCGTCGACGGCGTGCGCGCGCGAACTGTGGCTGAGATGCCAGTCGATGCCGTTGTCCGGGAAGGGCTGGGCGAGCGAGCAGCCGGCCGCCGCCGCGACCGCGTGCAAATACCCCACCTGCAGGGTCTCCATGCAACTGGTGGTGGCGAGCCCTCCCCTGAGCGGTGTGGCCCGCTCGGCCGTCGGCTCGCCCGGGGCGGGCTGCGTGAGCGCCATCGCTCTTCCGTGCCTTCCGAGCCGTGCGTTGTCAGTGCGTATCCGTCACCTGTGTCTTCTCCACCAGCGGAGGGTCGCAAACAGTTGCGGTTCAGTGACCACGAGTTACGGGTACATACCGCTCAGGGCGGCAGATCTGACCGCCCGTCAACCTCCCCGACATCCTTGGGAGTACCCCATGCCTCGCTGGTACGACGGACCACTGGCCTCCTTCGACACCGAGACCACCGGCGTGGACGTGGAGCACGACCGCATAGTCTCCGGGGCCCTCGTGGAGCAGGACGCACCCGGCGCCGAACCCCGTGTCCTGCGCTGGCTGGTGGACCCGGGTGTGCCCGTGCCGGAGGGCGCGCGAGCCATACACGGACTCAGTGACGCCTTCCTGCGGCGGCACGGCCGCCGGCCGGGTCCGGTCGTCGAGGAGATGGCGCAGGCGCTCGCCGGCCGGGCGGCCCGGTCGGTGCCGCTAGTGGTGATGAACGCACCGTTCGACCTCACGCTGCTGGACCGGGAGTTGAAACGGCACCGCGGCGGAACGCTGCACGGCCGGCTGGACGGGGCGGCGCTGTGCGTCCTGGACCCCCGAGTGCTCGACAAGGCGCTGGACCGCTACCGCAAGGGCCGGCGCACCCTCACCGACCTGTGCGCGCATTACGGCGTCGAGCTGGCGGACGCGCATGACGCCGCGGCGGACGCGACGGCGTCCCTCGAGCTGGCCCGGGCGATAGGCCGCCGCTTCGCGGAGCGGCTCGCCGAGCTCGGCCCCGCCGAGCTGCACGAACGCCAGACGGCCTGGCACGCGGGCCAAGCCCGCGGCCTGCAGGCCTACTTCGCCAGGAACGGTACGCCGGAACGCTGCGACCCGTCCTGGCCGCTGCGGCCCGCGCCGATGATCCCCGCACAGCGCGCACGGCCCCCGGCCGCCTGAGCGCCAGGACCCGCGCGGCGCCCGTCACGCACGAAACCGGCCGGTCCATGAGGACCGGCCGGTTTCCCTGCTGTGGGCGATACTGGGATCGAACCAGTGACCCCTTCGGTGTGAACGAAGTGCTCTCCCGCTGAGCTAATCGCCCGGGACGTCCCGAACAATACAGGGCGCGGGCCCGTCCGTTCAAACGCCATTCCCGGCCGGGCCGGCCACGAGCCGGTCCCGCAGCCCCCGCCGCCCCTGGCGCATCATCAGCGCGTGGTTGGCCCGGAAGAACGGCCGGCACGGCACCGCGAGGCGCCGCATCAGGGGCTTGCGGACGACCACGTCCTCCTCGAAGAGCAGCCGCGTGCCGCCGCCGTCGGCCGTCACCGTCCAGCGGACCCAGCCCTCCAGGTCCCCGGTCATGGTCACCTCCAGCACTCCGGCGGCGTCGTCGTGGCGCAACTCGCGCGCGTCGACGACCAGGTCGTACGGGAGCACGGAACGGAACCGGAGGGTGCCGGTGGTCTCGCTGGTGCGCCGCACCTCGCGCACCTGCCGCCACCACGACGGGTACTCGTCGGGACGTTCCAGAACGGCGTAGACGGCATCGGGGCGGGCGCCGAGACGCCAGGTGGTGCGGAAGCGGTAACGGCTCCAGTCCATGGAAGCCAGTGTGGGTACTCAGGCACGTTCTGAGTACCGGCCCGGATGACGGATCTCGTGGTCCACGCCACACTCCATCGGTATGGAGCCCCTACCGCCACCCGCCCAATGCCCGGCCTGCGGAACGTTTCCGCACCCGGCGATGCCCGTACCGGTGTGCCCGCGCTGCGCGCTGCCGCTCACCGGGGAGATCGCCGCGGAGCTACGGGCGGTCGGGACCGCGCTCGCCGCGGTCGACGCGGAACGCGGCCGTCTCCTGGGCCGCCGGGCCCAGTTGCTCGCCGCGGCGCGCCCGGTGGCCTACCCACCGCCGCCGCCCGGCTGGGGCCCGCGCCCCGGTCCGGCCGCGGGTCCCTTCGCGGTTCCGTTCGCGCGTCCCGTCGCGGGTCCCGTCCGTGAGACGTCACCGCCGAGCGCGCAGACTCTGCTGCTCTCCCTCGGCGGCGCCCTGCTCGCCGTCGCGGTGACCGCCTTCACCGTCGTCAACTGGGGACAGCTCGGCATCGGCGGCCGGTCCGCGGTCCTGGGCGCGCTGACCCTCACCGCGCTCGCCGTTCCCGCGCTCCTGCTGCGCCGTGCGCTGTCGGCCACCGCCGAGGTGATCGCCTGCCTCGGGCTGGTCCTGCTGCTGCTCGACGCGTACGCCGTGCGGCGGGTGAGCGCGGAGCTCGGCGAGATCCACGCGCTGGTGTACACCGCCGGGTGCCTCGCCGTCGTGAGCGCCCTCTGGGCGGGCTACGACCTGCTGCTGCGCGGCCGGCTCGTGCTGCCCGCGCCCGTCGCGCTGGTCCTCGCCCAACTGCCGCTGCCGCTGTGGGCGTGGGCGCACAGCTCCGTGCGCGGTTTCGCCGCCGCCGTGCTCCTCGCCGCCGCGTCGGACGCAGCCCTCGCCGTATCGGCACCGGGCCGCCGGCTGCCGCGCGGCCTGCGGACGACCGGCGCCGTGGCCGG
>NZ_JAAGLX010000041.1:0-75154 GCF_010548325.1 Streptomyces sp. SID13666
CTGAAATCAGCATCGCCTCGTCGGGGGCGGGAACGCGATAACCGAACATTTCGTCTCCTTTAAGGGGCGTCGGTGACGCCGCCCAACGCATCCAGGGGATCTGCCCACTCGATGACGCCGACCTGCCGGGTCCCGCGGGACTCGATGACGAGCACGGTCGTCCCGCGCGGCAGGGGCTCCTCGGACCAGGCGAGGAAGGTCTCGGTTCCTCCTCTGACGCGCACCAGGATCTCGCCGGGTCCGGCGGATCCACGCGTGGCGATCAGAAGTTCCCCCGTGCAGCCGATAACGGCCTCGTCCTGCGCCATTGCCGACTGCCCCTTCGTCGTAGTGGTCCTGGGATATCGACCATAGTCCTCATGCCGGCGGCGGCCTATCCTCGGGGACCCGGTGGGTCGCATACGGGGAGGTCCGAGCGGGTCGGGGCCCCTGCGGAGGGCGTCCGGGACGGAGCTCGTGGTGGCCGCCGGTCAGGTGCCGGGCAGGGCGAAGTCGTAGACGAGTTGGGCCGGGCCGGGTGGCAACTGGAGGTCGGTGACTTCCAGGACGCGGCCGTGCTGATCCGCGATGGTCCGGCGAATGGTCAGCTTCGCCTGGTCCGGGGCGGCGGGCCGGGGGTTGTGGACCGGGGTGAGATCGATGGTGTCGCGCCGGTGGGGGCGCAGATCGGCGTCGATCATCCACTGGTACAGGCCGCGCAGGTTGCCGCGGTGGGGCTCGGGCGAGGCGCGGCGGTGCTCGGCCAGTCGCGGTATCTCGGCGAGCGCGACCGGTGAGAAGTACGACGTCGCGTTCGCCAACTGGGCCCCGGGCGCCTGCTCGACCCGCTGGTGGACGAGGGTGGGGGTGCCGGGGGTGAGGCCGAGCAGGCAGGAGATGTCGACCGGGGCGGGCGCGGTGCGCAGAACGCCGAAGTCGTCGTCGATCCCTTCGGGCGTGACGGGCGCCGTATCGATCAACTGGCCCGGCAGCGCAACCGGGACGACCGCGGCGCGGGTGCCTCTGCGTCCGGTGGTGACCATGCGGCGGTCGCGCAGGAGCTGCAGGGCCTGGCGTACGGTCTGCCGGTTGACGCCGAAGCGGTCGGCCAGCAGACGCTCGGCGGGCAGTCGGTCTCCCGGGGCTATGCGGCCCTTGTCGAGCTCGGCCTGGAGCTGGTCGGCGATCCGCTGGTAGAGCGGACGTGCGGGCGGGGCGGAGCGGGAGGAACGGGGCACAGCGGGTGATCCCTTCCCATCGGGAGTGACGCATGGTGATCGCACATGTGAGATCCGTTCCCCATATCTATCATTGGTCTATACCTGTCGCGAGCATTACTCGTCAGTACGCCAGGTATTGGCGCGAACTCGCAGTTACCGGACCCGATCCGCGGCGCCTCGCGGTTTGTCAGTGATTGAGCATGGCGAAGCCGGACCCCCGCAAGGTGACCAGCACATTGCCGAGGGCGTAAGGGACGGTGCGCCTCCGGACGCAGGTCCGGCCGTGCGCACGTTCCGTAAGGTTCGCGGCTGGGGTTGAGAGCGCTTGCCGGCCGGGACGGCGCCGGGGAACCCCTCGGCGCCGGCCCGTACCGAACCGTTCAGCGCAGGCGGTCGCCGTCCCGGTCGCGGGTGCGGCTGCGGGTACCGGTGCCGCTGCGGTCGCGGCTGCGGTCGCTGCTGCGGCTCCGGAAGAACTCGTCGGGATCGAGGTCTCCGTCGATGAACTTCCCTGCCACGAAGCCGATGGCGCCGAGCGCCGCCACGAGCAGGAACGCACCGAACCCGCCGAACCACCCGGCGAACGCCAGGGCCATTCCCACGCCCAGGCCGACCAGTGCCGTGTTCATCGTCCGCCCACCGTCTCCCGCGCCGGTCCGCCGCTCACTGGACCCGCTGCTCCCGCTCGTCCTCGTCGTCCTCTTCGTCCGGCAGCTTGACGTCGCCGATCGCGATGTTGACCTCGACGACCTCGAGCCCGGTCATCCGCTCGACCGCGGCGATCACGTTCTCCCGCACCGCGTTGGCGACATCGACGATGGACACGCCGTAGTCGACGACGAGGTCGAGGTCGAGAGCGGTCTGCGTCTCGCCGACCTCCGCCTTCACCCCGCGGGTGACGGACTTGGCGCTGCCCGGCACCCGGTCGCGCACGGCACCGAAGGTACGGGAGAAGCCGGTGCCCAGGGCGTGCACGCCCACGACATCGCGGGCGGCCAGACCGGCGATCTTCTCCACCACGCCGTCGGCGATGGTGGTCCGGCCGCGTGATCCCGCATCGCCGCGCGGTGGCGTCTTGCTCCCGGGGTTGGGGCGATCCGGTTCGGGCTTGGTCCGCGCTGTGCTGTCGCTCATGATGAGTCGTCCCTTCGTTGGGCTGCTCTACGTCCCACGCTAAGCACGGGTCACCGCCACCGCGCGCGGAGAACGGTCGGGGGACAGCCGGGGGGCGTCGCTCCGGGGGTGCCGGACCCGGTCAGCGGGCGGCGAAGTCCTGGGTCCACCATGGACCGTTCGGGCGCATGCTCACGCCGACCCCGATCTCCTTGAACGCGCAGTTCAGAATGGTGGAACGGTGGGCGGCGCTCTTCATCCACGCGGCCATGGCCGCCCGCGGGTCCTTGGCGCCCTTGGCGATGTTCTCGCCCCACCGCGTCCACGGGTACCCGGCGGAGGTCAGCCGGGCGCCGGGGTCCTTGCCGTCGGGTGTCGCGTGCTCGTAGTAGTCACGGGCGGCCATGTCGTCGGAGTGCGCCTGGGCGGCCGCCGCGAGTTTCCCGTTCGCCGTGACAGGCCCGCAACCGTGTTTCAGGCGTTCCACGTTGACGATCCCCACGACCTGCTGGGCCCGCCGGTCCGTGCCGGCCAGGGCGGTACCCGTGACGGCCGGGCGCGGGGCCGCCGCAGCGCTGTGACTCCCCACCGCGACGACGATGAGGCCCGCGGCCACCAGCCACGCCGAGGTGTGTGACCGGCGCCGCCGGGGCGGTTCGACGGGAGGCGACGGCGGGGACCCGGAGTCGGGGTTCACGGGGCGTACCTTCCGGGGTCTGTCAGTGGCTCGCCGTACGGTGGACACGTCGTGTCCGGGACGCACGGACGAGGATCCGGTGAGGGCCGAGGACTGAGGGCTGAGGCGATGGCAGAGGTACTCGTGCGGATCGTGGGCCGGGAGCTGCCCGGGGCCGCCTGTGGCGACCACAAGGACGTCCACGTCGGGATCCAGCGGGGGTCGGTACCGGACGCCGTGGTGTCGGCGGACGCCGCTGAGGTGGTCTTCGAGACCGCCGTCACCCTGCTCACCGCGCCGGACGGAACGGCCGACTTCCGCGGGCCCCATGTCCAGGGCCGCCGCGGCGGCCGGTTCCTCTATCTGACGTGGGGCGAACAGCCGCCCGGCGGAGCGTTCGCGATGTTCCGCCGGGCCAAGCTCCACCTGGGCGACATTCCGGCCGAGAACCTGGCGGCCGCCCGCGACGGAGGGGGCTGCCTCCGGGCGGACCTGGGACTGACCGACGGCTTCGGCCTGCCCCTGTGCGCCTCGGTTCACCCGCCCCGGGTGACCTGGAGCGTGGTCGCCGGTCGCTGACAGGTGCGCCGGCCGGCTACTTGCCCGCCTCGTCGGTGGGCGGACGCGTGCCGCCGATCTGCTCGTTCAGTTTCTCCTGAGCCATGTCGACCTGGCCGCTGTACTTGTTCTGGGTCTTCTGGTCGACGACGTCGCCGGCCTTCTCGACACCCTGCTTCGCCTGATCCTCGTGACCCTTGAGCATGCCTTTGATCTTGTCGAGCATGGACATGTCGGACCTCCTCGCGTGATGGACAACACCTTCAGGATCTACGCAGAGGACAGGGTTCGCATTACGGGCGATCTACGGCGGGCCGGCCGGCCCGCCCGGCCCGGCTCCGGCGCTCAGGCCGAGTGGACCGCCACCGCCAGCACCAGCAGGACGGTGACGACCGCGCAGATGCCGTGGGCGACGACCGCCGTCACGGGAAAGTGCCGCTCGGCGGTCCGCTCGGCGTGCGCATGGCGCCCGGGGCTGGGCAGCCAGCGGAACAGCATCATCAGGCCCAGGGACGCCACGACGAGCACGACGCCGCAGGCCGCCCACGCGGAAGCCATCAGGTCGCCGAAGAGGAAGACCGTCCACGCGGCCAGGCCGACCACGGCCAGGAGGATGTGCCCCAGGATCAGCGAGACCGGTAACCGGGTGATGCCGGCCTCGCGCTGCCGCAGGCCACCGTGGCGCAGCCAGATCGTGAACAGGTACGCCCCCAGGGAGGCGGTGAGCAGCCAGACGCCCAGAGCAACAGAGCCCATTCCCCCGCACCTCGTTCGATCGCTGTCCCGTGCCGCGTCCACGACGGTCGGCGCGGCGCCGCGCCCCCATCAGAGCGCCCCTCCGGATGCGGCCCGGGACAAACATTCCTTGCTTAACCCGAAAGGATGAACCGGGACGGTCCCGCACGGACCGGCGGGCGGCACTGCGCTAGCGCGTGGCCGGGCCGGACACCAGGGGCGCCCGGCCCGGCCACGGCCGCGTCAGGAGGACGCGCCGGGCAGCGTGCTCCGGACCTCGCGGGCGGCGGTGACGAGGTTCTCCAGGGAGGTTCTGACCTCCGGCCAGCCGCGGGTCTTCAGACCGCAGTCCGGGTTGACCCACAGCCGCTCGGCGGGAATCGCCTCAAGGCCCTTGCGGAGCAGGGCCGCCGCCTCCGCCGCGCTGGGGATCCTGGGGGAGTGGATGTCGTAGACACCCGGACCGACCTCGCGCGGATAACCGGCGGTGGCCAGTTCGCCCGCGACCTGCATGTGGGAGCGGGCGGCCTCCAGGCTGATGACGTCGGCGTCGAGATCGTCGATGGCCTGGAGGATGTCACCGAACTCCGCGTAGCACATGTGGGTGTGGATCTGGGTGTCCGGACGGACCCCGCCGGCGGTGAGACGGAAGGCCTCGGTCGCCCAGCCGAGGTACTCGGCATGGCCGTCGGCGCGCAGCGGCAGCGTCTCGCGCAGCGCGGGCTCGTCCACCTGGATCACCGAACTGCCCGCCGCCTCCAGATCGTTGACCTCGTCGCGCAGGGCGAGCGCGACCTGGCGGGCGGTGTCGCCGAGCGGCTGGTCGTCACGGACGAAGGACCAGGCCAGCATGGTGACGGGCCCGGTGAGCATGCCCTTGACCGGGCGGGCGGTGAGGGACTGGGCGAACCGTGTCCAGCGGACCGTCATCGGCTCGGGGCGGGAGATGTCCCCGGCGAGGATCGGCGGCCGGACGTAACGGGTCCCGTAGGACTGGACCCAGCCGTGCTGGGTGGCGAGGTAGCCGGTCAGCTGCTCCGCGAAGTACTGCACCATGTCGTTGCGTTCGGGCTCGCCGTGCACCAGGACGTCGATGCCGGCCTTCTCCTGGAAGGAGAGGACCTCGCGGATCTCGGTCGCGATACGGGCGTCGTACGCGGCGGTGTCGATGCGCCCCGCCCGCAGATCGGCCCGTGCGGTGCGCAGTTCGGTGGTCTGCGGGAACGAACCGATCGTGGTCGTCGGCAGCAGCGGCAGCCCGAGGTGGGCGCGCTGGGCGGCGGCCCGCTCCTCGTAGGGCTGGGAGCGGCGGGCGTCGCTGTCGGTGACGGCCGCGGCGCGGGTCCTGACCGCCGGGTCGTTGGTGAGGGCGGAACCGGCCCGGGACGCCAGGTCGGCGCGGTTGGCGGCGAGTTCGGCCGCGATCGTGTCGGTGCCCTGGGACAGCCCGCGCGCCAGGGTGACGATCTCGGTGGTCTTCTGCCGGGCGAAGGCCAGCCAGCGGGCGATCTGCGGGTCGATGTCGCGCTCGGCCGTGGCGTCCAGCGGGACGTGCAGCAGGGAGCAGGAGGAGGCGACGTCGACCCGTTCGGCCAGCCCGAGGAGCGTGCCGAGGACGGACAGCGACTTCTCGTAGTCGTTGATCCAGATGTTGCGGCCGTTGACGACGCCCGCCAGCAGGCGCTTGCCGGGCAGCCCGCCGACGGCCGCGAGGTCGTCGAGGTTGCCCGCGGCGGGACCGGTGAAGTCCAGCGCCAGCCCGTCGATGGGCGCCTTGGCGAGGATCGGCAGGGCCTCGCCCAGCCGGTCGAAGTAGGACGCGACCAGCAGTTTCGGCCGGTCGGTGAGGCCGCCCAGCACTCGGTAGGTGCGTGCGGCGGCGTTGAGTTCACCCGGGGTGCGGTCCTGGACCAGGGCCGGCTCGTCGAGCTGCACCCACTCGGCTCCGGCGGCGAGCAGATCGCCGAGCACCTCGGCGTACACCGGCAGCAGCCGGTCGAGGAGCGTCAGCGGTTCGAAGTCCGCCGCGACGCCGGGGGCGGGCTTGGCGAGCAGCAGATAGGTGATCGGACCGACGAGCACCGGGCGCGCGGTGAGGCCGAGCGCGAGTGCTTCCTTCAGCTCGGCGACCTGCTTGGTGGAGTCGGCGCTGAAGACGGTGTCCGGGCCCAGTTCGGGCACCAGGTAGTGGTAGTTGGTGTCGAACCACTTGGTCATCTCGAGCGGCGCGACGTCCTGCGTGCCGCGGGCCATGGCGAAGTAGCCGTCCAGGGCGTCGGCGGCGACCGCGGCGCGGTGCCGCGCGGGAATCGCGCCGACCATGACGCTGGTGTCCAGGACGTGGTCGTAGTACGAGAAGTCGCCGGTCGGGACCTCCTGGATGCCGGCGTCCGCGAGCTGCCGCCAGTTGGTGCGGCGCAGCGCGGCGGCGGCGTCCCGCAGGGCGTCGGCGCTGACGTCGCGCTTCCAGTAGCCCTCGATCGCCTTCTTCAGCTCCCGGTTCCGGCCCTGCCGGGGGTAGCCGTGCACGGTGGAACGTGCGGTGTCGGACGTGCTGGTCATGGAACTCTCCTTCGCGAGTGTCTCCCATAGGACCCCGGGAGAATCGACGGCGCGAAGGGACCACAGACCGGACGGATCACGTCGCTGAAGCGCCGGAACGCCGCACGTGCCCGTCTGATGTGTACTCCGACCCGCCCTCGAGGTCTCCGGAATCACCGTGCGCCGTTGGGGGCGCGCGGGCAGTGGCAGGTCTTCGGACTCGCGGGCACGTCTCGTACGGACACGAGACACCTACTGGCCGTCGCTTCCCAGATCCCGGCTCGGGTCCCAGTGCGTATGACGGCGGTCGTTCCCACTCACCGCTGCGGGGCAGTCCCGGAATTCCACCGGGTTCCCTCTTACGACGCACCTGTCTGGCGGACAGGGCGAACCAGCTGCACCGTCCAGCCTATGGCCAAAAGGGCGGCCGGGTCAGCATTGTTCAGCCACCGGACGGTGAGCCCGAGCCGGGTCGCGACCCCGACCGCGGCGCTCGACGACGCGGCGAGACGGGCGCACTTCTCCTGGGACGGCACCTGGTACCCCTCGTTCGACGACTACGCGGTCAGTCGCACAGCCGCCGGCACGGCGCGTGCCAGTGAGTACCGGAACATCTCCGTCAACGGCACGCCGACCCCCGTGGGCGGCTGCCAGTTCCGTATCAGGACCGGTGACAAGGTCATCTTCACCCTGACCGCGTTCTGACCCCCGGCCCGCCGGGGGCGGCAGCCCGCAGGCCGCCCCCGGCGGCGTCACGCCCCGACCGCATGGTGCAGACTCGATGCCGTGAGGAAGATCTTTGTCATCGGTATCGGCGCGGGCGACCCGGACCATCTGACGCTGCAGGCGGTCAAGGCGCTCAATCAGGCCGACGTGTTCTTCGTCCTGGACAAGGGCGAGGAGAAGTCGGACCTGGTCCAGCTGCGCCACGACATCATCGAACAGCATGTGACGCGTCCGCACCGGCTGGTGTCGGCCCAGGACCCGGACCGGGACCGTACGGCGCCGTCACCGGTCTACGCGTCGGCCGTCGGTGACTGGCGCCATCGCCGGGCCGACATCTACGAGCACTTCATCACCTCGGAGCTGGCGGACGACGAGTGCGGCGCCTTCCTGGTGTGGGGCGACCCCGCCCTGTACGACAGCACTCTGGGCATCCTGGAGGAGGTGCTCGGCCGGGGGACGGTCGCGTTCGACTACGAGGTGATCCCCGGCATCAGCAGCGTCGCGGCGCTGGCCGCCAAGCACCGGACCGGGCTGAACCGGCCCGCGCGGCCCGTGCAGATCACCACCGGCAGGCAGCTGGCCGCGGGCTTCCCCGAGGGTGCCGACGACGTCGTCGTCATGCTCGACGCGCACCAGGCCTTCGCGCACCTTCCGGACGGCGGTGACGACGTCACGATCTACTGGGGCGCGTACCTGGGCACACCGGACGAGATCCTCGTCGCGGGACGGCTGCCCGACGTCTCGGAGCGCATCCAGACGCTGCGCGCCGAAGCCCGTGCCCGCAAGGGCTGGATCATGGACACCTATCTGCTGCGCAGGACGCCCGCCGGCGACCGGGACGACGCCTGACCCGGCTGCGGGCTACATCAGCACGGCGCGCACCCACGCGGCCGCTTCCTCCGGGGTCGCGGCCACGGGCACCCCGCCGGGCACCGGCGGGCGGCGGACGACGACGACCGGAATGCCGGCCTCGCGGGCGGCGGTGAGCTTCGCCTCGGTGGCCGGTCCGCCGCTGTCCTTGGTGACGAGGACGTCGATGCGGTGGCGGCGCAGCAGTTCCGTCTCCCCTTCGAGGGTGAAGGGCCCCCGGTCGAGCAGGACTTCGGAGTGCTCCGGAAGCGGTGGCTCCGGGGCGTCGACCGAGCGGACGAGGAACCACAGACCGGTCGGTCCGGCGAAGGCGGCCAGCCCCGACCGGCCGGTGGTCAGGAAGATCCGCCGGCCCAGTCCCGGGAGCAGCGCGGCGGCCTCGGCCAGGGATTCCGCGGGATGCCAGTGGTCGTCCGGGCCCGCCACCCAGCCGGGCCGCCGCAACGCGAGCAGCGGGAGCCGGGCGGACGCCGCCGCCTCCGCGGCGTGGAAGCTGATGGTGCCGGCGAACGGGTGGGTGGTGTCGATCAGCGCGTCCACCGCGTGCTCGGCCAGCCAGCGGCCCAGCGCCTCGGTGCCGCCGAACCCGCCGATCCGTACCTCGCCGGCGGGCAGCCGTGGTTCGGCCACCCGCCCCGCCAGCGAGCTGGTCACCCGCAGCGCGGGATCGGCGGCCAGCGCCGCCGCGAGCCGGCGCGCTTCCGTGGTGCCGCCCAGGATGAGCACATGTCGTGTCACGTTCGCCGTTCGCTTCCCTCGCGGGGCTGGTGGGCCCGCCGTGCCGCGGTGGGTCCGGCGGGGGACGGCGTCGCAGTTTATCCGTCATGCAGGGCACTGCCGGGCGGCGCGGTCGGCCTCAGAGGGTGACGAGGGTGACCTCGGTGGCCTTGACGCTCGTCCAGACCGAGGTCCCGTCGGTGAGGCCCAGTTCGGCGGCGGCCTGGTGGGTGATCTCGGCGACGAGATCGGGTGCCTGGTCGGAGGTGATGAGAAGGCGCAGCCGGCTGCCGGAGGAGGTGATCTCGCGGATCGTGCCGGGCCAGACGTTGCGGGGGCTGCCGGCGGGTCGGTCGCGGTGCACGGAGACCGCCTCCGGCGCGATGATCGCCAGCGCCCGTGCCCCTTCGGCGAGGGTGTCGGCGACGACGAGCTGTCCGCCGCCGGCCAGCGCGAGGCCGCTGGCGGTCGCCGTACCGGGCCACGCGTTGCGGCCGAGCATCCGGGCCACCCAGGGGGAGCGGGGGTGGCGGGTGACGTCGGCGGGCGACGCGTCCTGGAGGGCGCGGCCGTCTTCGAGGACGAGCACCCGGTCGTCGAGGGCGACCGCCTCGACGGGGTCGTGAGTGACGATCAGACAGACGCCGCCGAAGCCGTCGAGGTGGGTGCGCAGGGTGTGCCGGACATGGGCACGGGTGGTCTGGTCGAGGGCGGCCAGCGGTTCGTCGAGCAGCAGCAGCCGGGGCCGGGCGGCGAGTGCGCGGGCGAGGGCGACGCGTTGGGCCTGGCCGCCGGAGAGCTGCGCGGGCCTGCGGTGGGCGAGATGGCCGACGCCGAGCCGGTCGAGCCACTGCTGGGCGGTGCGGCGCGCCTCGGCGCGCGGGACGTGATGGGTGCGCAGACCGTAGGCGGTGTTGGACAGCGCCGTCAGATGCGGGAACAGCGCGCCGTCCTGAGGAACCCACGCGACACCGCGCTTGTGCGGTGGCAGGTCGGTGACGTCGGTGCCGCCGAGGCGCAGTTCGGCGTGCGCGCGGGGAGTGAGGCCGAGCAGGGCGCGCAGCAGCGTGGTCTTCCCGGCGCCGTTGGGACCGACGATGGCGATGGTGGTGCCGGGCTCCGCGTCCAGGGTCAGCTGGTTGAACCCGGTGACGTCGGTGTGCAGCGACCAACGGTCCGGTGCGGCCGAGGACTTCGGGCCGGGAGTTCCGTCCGAAGGGGAACCGTCCGCCGGAGATCCGCCCTTGAGGAGATTCGGCGCTGCGGGGGAGTCCGTCAACGGATCGGCCGGCGGTGGGCCGTCGTCCACGGGTCGCTTGGAGCTGCTCTCCCGGGTCACCGCCCCGCCGGCCCAGCGGCCGCGCAGCGCGATCAGTACGGCCATGGCGATGACGAGCAGCAGCAGGGAGACGGACGTGGCCGCTTCGGGCGAGTCCTGCAGCAGCAGGTAGACCTCGAGGGGCAGGGTCTGGGTGGTGCCGGGGAGGTTGCCCGCGAAGGTGATGGTCGCGCCGAACTCGCCCAGGGCGCGCGCCCAGGTCAGCGCGGCGCCCGCCACCAGGCCGGGGGCGACCATGGGCAGCGTGACGGTGAAGAACACCCGCACCGGCGGGGCGCCCAGTGAGGCGGCGGTCTCCTCGTAGCTGGGGCGTAGCCCCGCCAGGGTCCCTTCCAGGCTGATGACCAGGAACGGCATCGCCACGAAGGTCGCCGCGACCACCGCCCCGGAGGTGTGGAACGGCAGCACGATCCCGAACGTGTTCTCCAGCCACGGCCCGAGCAGCCCCCGCCGCCCGAAGCCGAGCAACAGCGCGACACCGCCCACGGTGGGCGGCAGCACCATCGGCAGCAGTACGAGGGAGCGCACCAGCGACTTGCCGGGGAAGTCGACCCGGGCCAGCAGCCATGCCAGTGGCACCCCGAGCACGAGCGACAGGCCCAGCGCCCAGAACGACACCAGCAGTGACAGCCTCAGCGCGGTGGTGACGTCAGGGCTGGTCAGATCGGTCCCGATAGCACCCCAGTTGGTGCGGTACAGGATGCCGACCAGCGGCATCAGCAGGAACGCGATCGCGATCAGTGCGGGCAGCGCCAGCGCGACCGGGGTGCGCGCGCCGCGTGCTCGGCTGCGGATGCGTCTCATCGGCGGTTCCTGGGATCGGGGCAGGCGAAGGCAGTGACAGGGCTGTCCGGTCCCCCGATCCGGACAGCCCTCACGACAGGGGGAGCAGCCGCTTCCCGCACAGGACTACGGCTGCTGGAAGCCCGCCGCCTGCAGGATCTTCTGCGCTTCGGGGGTGCTCAGCCATGCCACGAACGCGGCGGCGGCCTCGCTGTTCTTCGTGGTCTTCAAGGTAGCGGCCGGGTACGAAGCGACGGCGTTCTGCGCGTCGGGGATCTCGATGGCGTCGACCTTGTTCGTGGCGGTCGCGGCGTCCGTCGCGTAGACGATGCCGGCGTCGGCCTCGCCGAGCTCGACCTTGCTCAGGACGGCGCGGACGTTCGGCTCCTGCGAGACCGGCTTGACCACGATCTTCTGCGCGTCCAGGACCTGCTTGCTGTACCGGCCGACCGGGACGGTGGGCGCGGCGAGGACGACCTTGAACTTGGTGTCGGCCAGGTCCTTGAGGGCCGTGATCTTCAGCGGGTTGCCCTCACCGGTGGCGATCACCAGGCGGTTCTTGGCGATGATGGCCGGGGTGCCGGTGTCGGACTTCAGGCCGTCCATGGTCCTGGCGTCCGCGGTCACCAGGGCGTCGGCCGGCGCGCCCTGCTTGACCTGCGCGGCGAGTTCCTGCGAGCCGGCGAAGGAGAACTTCACCGTCGTGCCCGGGTGGCTCTTCTCGTACGCGGCGCCGGCGGTCTTGAACACATCGGTCAGCGAGGAGGCGGCGAGCACCGTCAGCGCGGCCTTGGGCGCTCCGGAGGTGCTGGCGGACGGGGTCGCCGTGGAACCGGCGTCCTTCTTGTCGTCACTGCCGCAGGCCGCCACGAGCGGAACGAACAGGGCGGCGGTCACGATCGCGGCAGCGGCGCGGCGTCTGTCGAAGGCAAAGGACATGAGGGTTGAACTCCCTGGTGACGTGGCTGTTCGGGCCGACCGGTGTCGCCCGAGCGGTTGGTGGAGGCCGCGTCGGGGACGGACGACGCCGCTGGTTGGAGCGGTGGGTCAGGTGCGGTCGATGTGCACGCTGGTGGACTTCACACGGGCGGTGGCCCGCATGCCGACCTCCAGGCCGAGTTCCTCGACGGCTTCACGGGTCAGCAGCGACACCAGCCGGTGCGGACCGGCCTGGATCTCCACCTGTGCGGCGACGTCGCCGAGCGTGACCGCGGTGACGATGCCGGGGAACGCGTTGCGGGCGGAGGTGCAGGAGGTGTCCTCCTCGCCGGTGCCTGTCTGGGCGATCTCGGTGGAGAACGCGGCCAGGTCCCGGCCGTCGATCAGTCGGCGGCCGCCTTCGTCGCGGTGGGTCGTCACCCGGCCGGCGTCCGCCCAGCGGCGCGCGGTATCCGGGCTCACACCCAGCACGCGCGCCGCCTGACCCATCGTGTAGGACTGCATGTGCGACACGGTAGGGGAAATTCCCTGGCATTTGCAATTCATGATGCGAATCTCCATGGCAACTGCCCCGCCCTTAGTGAAAGGTCCAATGGCGGTGGTCAGGCGGTGAGAAGCGCCAGTCCGATCCGGCTCTGGAAAACACTCCAGGTGGAGATCTCCGCGCCGTAGACGCCCGGCACGGGAATGTCGTCACTCATGGGATGGCAGAGGGCGACGACCACATATCCCCTCGGGGTGCCGCCCATGACCCCGACATTGAGGCCGGTGCGCTCGCAGATCAGCGGCGTCGCCCACAGGTCGGCGTCACCGGCGATCGGGCCGATCGTCACCCGGCGCCCGCTCAGGGCGAAGGGCTCGGCGACCGGGGGTCCGCCGCGGGCCGCGTCCCGCACGGACCGGGCGGCTGCGGCGTCCTCCTGGCGGAAGTACCCCGACCCGTCGTCCCCGGCCGACGCCGACGCGGTGTGCAGATATCGCCCGTCCGGCCCCAGGAGCGCGGCGGCGTAGGCCACGCCCGGCTCCTCGATGATGTCGGCCCGCAGGAATTCGTCCCACGCCTGGGTGGCCTTGTCGTTCTGCGCGGCGGCCCCGTCGCGGGGTCCGGCGCCGTTCTCCGGCGACACCCGGCCCTATCCCGTGGCCGCGGATGCGCCGGGAGGCGGGCAGGCCCCGACCCATACGCTGCTGATGGCGCTGATGTAGCGGGCCCCGCAGCGGTCGGAGGGCGCCACCAGCTTGCTGCCGGACTCGTCCAGCGCCCCGCCGTCCAGGAGCGTGGCCAGCAGGATGGGCGTGTCCCCGAAGTCGGCGTCGATCTCCGCCCAGGACAGCACCGTGTGGTGCCCGTCCCCGCCGGTGACCGTCAGCAGGAAACGCGAGCGGTCCTTACGCCGCCGGGCGTCGAAGGCGGGCTCCGCGGCGGTGACGACCTCCCGCAGCAGCGGCCCCTCGAAGCGGTGGTGCTGCGGCCCGTTCGTCGCGCAGTCGAAGACCACGTCGGCCCGGTGCTGCTCCCAGCCGTTCCGCAGATCGGCGACGGTCAGGGTGGCCGGCCGGTGCACCTCGCCGCGCAGGAGGAAGGACCGGGTGCGCGGCGGCGCGGCGCGCTGCGGCGTACTGGGTCGGCTCATCCGATTCCCCCTCCGGGCGGTGCACGCGGCGGCTGCTCACAACGTCCTGCCCAATCGTCCGTCCGGAGAATCGTAGATGCAACCTAAAAGTGCTCCTGTTCCTCGTGTATACGAGGTGGGAATGGTGTCTGGACCGGCAGGCGCGGTGTTTCCGCTACGGGAGGCCCGCGGGTGCCGCCTCCTTCTCAGTCGCGGGGCACGTGGGTGGCGATCTCGAGGAAGAAGGCGTCGATGCCCCGCACGGAGTGCAGGAAGTCGTCGAGGTTGACCGGCTTGGTGACGTACGCGTTGGCGTGGTGCTGGTAGGCGTCCGCGATGTCGTCCGGTGTGGACGAGGTCGTCAGGACGACCACGGGGATGGTGGCCAGGGACGGGTCGTCCTTGAGGACGGCCAGCAGTTCGCGGCCGTTCATCCGGGGCATGTTCAGATCCAGCACGATGAGATCGGGGCGGTCGTTGGCCGGGTCCCGCAGGTGTTCCAGGGCGGCGACACCGTCGTTGGCGCGGGCGATGGCCCGGGTCATCCCCTTTTCTGCGAGGGCTTCCTCGATGAGCATCGCATCGGCGGCGTCGTCCTCGACGAGCAGGATGCTGTAGGAGCGGGGAGAGGCGAGGGCGTTCACGGGTTCGCTCCTGCGGAGGTCGGCGGGACGGAACTGAGGGGGTGCCCGCGGCGGAGGGTCTCCGTGGCCGGGCGGTGGGGGAGTGCCGTCCCGCCCTGCTCGGCCGGTGCCGTCAACTGGGCAGGGCCGAATTGGACGGTGGACTCCTCGCGGCGCATGCGCCCACCCTACGGTCGTGTCGATGAGGCGACAATCATGGTCGGCGCGCTGGGTACGATGGCGCGGCTGTACCCCGGGGCGGGAGCGGTTGGCCCTGCCGCTGCCGCGGCGGGGCGGGGTGATCGAGGAGTCGCAGTGACAGGCCTTGCAGGGGCGCGCAGCCACGAGGATCCGGCCGAGCACCGACGCTCCGGAGCGGCTGGGGCCGGCCGGGCCGGCGGTCCCACCGCGGACTGGACGACGCGGCGCTGGCTGACGGCGGGCGCCTGCGCCGCGCTCGTGGTCCTCGCCGTCCTCGCGGCGACCGGGGTGTGGGTCTTCGCCCGCTCCACGGCGATCTCGGACCGGCTGGTGGACGGCAGCACCCCGGCGCTGGTGGCCTCGGTGCGGCTGGAAAGCGCGCTGGTCAACCAGGAGACGGGGGCGCGCGGCTACGGGCTGACCGGGGAACCGGGCTTCCTGGAGCCCTACCGCTCGGGCCTGCGACAACAGAAGGACGCCACCGCGCAGTTGCGGACCCTGCTGGCCGGTGATCCGTCAACGGCCGCCGACCTGGACGAGGTGCTCGCGCGCGCCGAGACCTGGCAGTCCCGGTTCGGCCGGCCGGTGGCCACCGCGCCGGCCGGCGCCCCGGTGGCCCTGGCCACCGAGCGGGCGGACGAAGGCCGGCAGGACTTCAACGCCATCCGCGTCAGCACCTCCCACCTGGAGAAGGACCTGGAGGCCGCCCGCGACCGGGCGCGCACCGAACTGCACCGCGTACGGTCCCAGCGCAACTGGATCTTCTCCCTCATCGCCGCGGTCATCCTGGCCCTGACCGTGCTGGTGTTCGCTGGGCTGCGCCGCGGTGTGACGCTGCCGCTGGGGCGGCTGTCCGAGGACGTCCGGCACGTCGCCGGGGGGAACTTCGGCCACCCGATCACGGCCAGCGGCCCGGCCGACCTGCGCCGGCTCGCGGTGGACATCGAAGGGATGCGAGGCCGGCTCGCCGACGAACTGGCCTTCTCCGACTCGGCCCGCGAGCGGCTGGACGTGCAGGCCGGCGAGCTGCGCCGCTCCAACGCCGAGCTGGAGCAGTTCGCCTACGTGGCCTCCCACGACCTGCAGGAGCCGCTGCGCAAGGTCGCCAGCTTCTGTCAGCTGCTGCAGCGCCGCTACGCCGACCAGCTCGACGACCGCGCCGTGCAGTACATCGACTTCGCCGTCGACGGCGCCAACCGCATGCAGACCCTCATCCACGACCTGCTGGCCTTCTCCCGGGTGGGGCGGCTGCACACCGACAACGAAACCGTCGACCTGGAGGAGCTGTTCTCGCGCACCACCGACGCGCTGAGCATCGCCATCGAGGAGTCCGGCGCGCAGGTCACCCGCGACCCGCTGCCCGCGGTGTCCGGCGACGCCACCCAACTGGGCATGCTGCTGCAGAACCTCGTCTCCAACGCACTGAAGTTCCGCTCCGCCGAACGGACACCGGCGGTGGAACTGAGCGCCCGGTTCGAGGACGGGCTGTGGCACTTCGCGGTCACCGACAACGGCATCGGCATCGGAGCCGAGTACGCCGAGCGGGTCTTCGTGATCTTCCAGCGGCTGCACACCCGGGAGGCCTATCCGGGCAACGGCATCGGGCTGGCCCTGTGCAAGAAGATCGTGGAGTTCCACGGCGGTACGATCGCGATCGACCCCGGACACGCCCCCGGCGCCCGCATCACCTTCACCCTCCCCGGACTGCCCCTTCCCCAGGCCGAGCCGGCCGCGGACACCGAGAGAGTCTCGCCATGAACGTGCAGGACGCTCACGGGAACGCCGGCGGGCACCGGACCGCGCCGACGATGCCGCCTGCTCTCCCCGCGCAGCGGGCGCCGGGCCGCTACGCCGTCCTGCTCATCGAGGACGACGCCGGTGACGCGGTGCTGGTCGAGGAGTATCTGGCCGACACCGGTCTGAGTGTCGACCTGGAGTGGGCCCAGACGCTCGCCGAGGGGCTGGCGCGGCTGAAGCGGCGGGCGCCGGACTGCATCCTGCTGGACCTCCATCTTCCCGACGCGTCGGGAACCGGCGCCGTCCACCAGCTGCAGACCGCCTGCCCGGCGGCGGCCGTCATCGTCCTCACCGGTATGGCCGAGAGCAGCGCCGGCGCCGAGGCCGTCGCCGCGGGAGCCCAGGACTACCTCGTCAAGGGCGCCGTCACCAGCGAACTCCTCGACCGGGCGCTGCGCTACGCCGTGCATCGCAAGCACGCCGAGCGCACCGCGACCGAGCTGCGCGAGAACCATCTGCGGGCGCAGGAGAACACCCGGCTGGAACGGGGTCTGCTGCCCACCCCCATGCTCACCACCCGGGCCGTGGTCCCCACCTGCTGCTACCTGCCAGGCCGCGAAGGCGCGCTGCTGGCCGGTGACTTCCTCGACGTCGTGGAGACCGCGGACGGCGTCGTCCACGCCGTCATCGGCGACGTCAGCGGCCATGGACCCGACGAGGCCGCCATCGGGGTGTGTCTGCGCATCGCCTGGCGCTCGCTCGTCCTGGGCGGCCACCGCGAGTCCGGCCTGCTGGCCCTGATGGAGCAGGTCCTCGTCGCGGAACGCCCCTACCCCGCGATGTTCGCCACCGTCGCGATGATCTCGCTCCACCCGGACGCCTGCCGGATCGATGTCACGCTGGCCGGTCACGACGAACCGCTCCTCGTCCAGCACGGCACGGCCCGCCCGCTGCCGTCCCGGCCGGGCCTCGCCCTGGGCATCGGTCCCGGCGGCGGCGGCCGGCACACCACCCGGACCGAACTCCCGGCCGCCGCCTCGCTGCTGCTGCACACCGACGGTCTGGTGGAGGGACACAGCGGGCCCGGGCACGAACGCCTGGGGACCGACGGCCTGCTGTCGATCATCGACAGCGCACCGCGGACGACCGGGCGGGCGCTGGTGGACCATCTGACCACCGTCACCCGGAAACTGGACGCCGGACGTCATCTGGACGACCTCGCCATCCTGTTGCTCAGCTGGGACTTCACCGCCCCGGAGGGCACCGGACGCACCGTCTGAACCCCTCGCGATCCGGTTGTCCACAGGCCCGCCGGTGCTGCCGGAGGCATTGTCCGAGCCTCCCCCTAGAGTCGCACCAACGTGATCGCGGCGGCGCTGCGACCGGGGGTGTGGCGTGCGGTGTGCCATAGGTGTGCCATGCCCCGGAACAGGCCGTCTGACCAAGGAGACAGCACATGGGGTGGGTTCCGGCCGGCGACTACGAAGTCGCCCTCGACGACGGGAAAGTGGTCTGCCGCAACGCGGCGGGGCGCCGGCTGAAGACGGTACCGCCGAAGCTGGCCGACGATCCGGCCGTGGTCGGACTGCGCCAGCTGGTGGAGTGGCTGGACCGGCACGAACGGCAGTGCGTCGCCGACGTGGAGCGGTGGATGGTGCGCTCGCTGCCCGTCCCGGTCGCCGCCGTCGCCCAGGTGTGGCAGGACACCGCCTGGCGGTCGGCCCTGCGCGACCTCGTCGTCATGGGGGAGAACGGCGACGTCGCCGGGTTCCTGCGGGACGCCGACCCCGTCCGGGGCCTCGGTCTGGTGGACCTGGACGGTGACACCGTGCGCATCAGCCCCGAGCTGGTCCGCATACCGCACCCCGTGCTGCTGGAAGACGTCGAAGAACTCCGGGAGTTCGCGGTCGAGCTCACCGTGAACCAGCGGGTGCAGCAGCTCTTCCGCGAGGTGTGGCGCCGCCCGGCGGGTCTGGACGCGGAGACCGCCTCGGTCGACGACTACGCGGGCGGCACCTTCAAGGAACTGCGGTTCCTGCACGGCCGTGCCACCCAGCTCGGGTACCGGGCGCGCGGCGGCCAGGCGGTCTGCCCGGTGGTCGAGGACGGCAGAACCGTCGAGGCGCGGATCTGGATCGGCGACTACGAGAGCTACGAGCAGACCGAGACCGGCTCGCTGACCTGGACCGACGGTGCGGGACGGGCGTTGACGGCCGGCCAGGTCGGCCCGGTCGCCTGGTCGGAAGGCATGCGCATGGCGGCGGCCCTGTACGCGGGACGCGACATCGAGGACGAGGAGCAGGCGGCATGAAGACCGACGACATCACCCGGGCCGCGGCGCTGCTCGACGCCGGCGCGATCCTGCGCCCCGGCACCGTCACCCGTGACGACGCCGACGCGCTCACCGCCCGCACCTACACGCACCCGGCGCTCGACGACCGGCGCGTGGTACGCCTGGTGGCGGGCACCCTCGGCGAGGCCGAGGATCTGGCGCTGGACTTCCTCGGGCTCGTCCGTGAACCCGATGCCCCCGAGGTGGGACAGGTCCGCCGCGAGACGCTGGGCTTCCCCGCCTGGGCGCTGGTCAACGACCCCGCCAACGGCCACCACGCCCTCGCCCTCGTCAAGGACATGGAGCGGCTCGCCCGCCAGGCGAAGTCCCGTGCCGGCGCGGCGAAGGACGGCTTCGAAGCTCTCGCCACCCGGCTCGGCCGGGCCGTACCGCACTTCCTGCCGACGTTCTACGAGCAGGCCGCCCGGGTCTTCCTCCAGCACGACAACAGCACCTACGCCGCGACCCTCTTCGGCAAGGCCCGTGCCGCCGAGCGCGTTCACGGCCTCGCGGTCGACGAGGACCGGCAGCGGGCGGTCTTCCTGGAGTTCGCCTTCGCCGGCGCGCTGACCGTGAAGGCGCTCAAGGACCATGTCCAGGACCTATCCCGGCGGCTCGACCCGGCCGAGGCGTGGGCGCAGTTCCGTCAGCTGGCCGTCGAACGGTGTGCGGCCGGGATGCCGCCGTACGCCGCCCTGCCGCAGGACGCCCGCGGGCTCATCAAGGCCGCGGGTCTCGACCGGGTGACCGAGGAGTCGGCGTTCGTCGCCGATCTGCTCGCCTCACCCAGCATCGTCCGCGCACCCGCATCGTTCTGGACCGCCTACCGCGCCACCCTCGTGGTGCTCGCCACCGGTGAACCCGCCGTCCGGGCCCGGCTGCTGGAGATCATGCCGACCGGCCTCGGGAGCGGCCGGTCCGCCGACGAGTCCTGGCTCGCGCTGCTCGCCGAGACGGGCGCCGACACCCTGCTCACCGAGGAGACCGGTACGGCGGGCGCCGATCCGGCGGACTGGCTCAGCCGCTGGGCCCTGCACCGCAAGCACGGTTCGTCCAGCTCCCAGCGGTGCCCGGCCACACTCGCGCTCGTGGAGCGGATGGCCGCCCGGCTGCGCTCCGACGGACGTCCGGTCGACCTCTTCCAGGGGCGCTGGCACGCGGGCGCCGACCTCGACCTGCTCGACGGCTGCCTGACCTGGGGTATTCCGCTCACCGAGCCGGCCCCTGGCGCCTCGGTCCATCTCCCGCTGGAGGGCTGGCTCTCCGACGACGTGCCCGGCCGCCGCGACCTGACCGCCGTCGCGGGCCGCCCCCGTTTCCGCGAGCTGCTGTACGACGCCCTGAGCGGCCTCAACGGTCACCGGGCGGAGACCTCCGTGCTCGAAGCGATCGCCGGCCACCCGGTCCTGAGCGACGTGCTCCACGACTGGCTCCGGGACCGCGCCGAGGAGTTCACCGGAGCGACCGGACTGCCCGGCTCGCGCGCGGCACTCAGCCGGATCGCACCGTTCCGCCCGGTGGCCGCCCAGGTCAACGCCTCGGCCGTCGCCCAGGTCGCCGGACACGACCTGGCCCCGATCCTCGCCGCCACCCTGCGCGCGGGCATCGTGGACGAGCTGGGCTGGCCGGCCCTGGAAGGGGCCTACCAACAGCTCAACGCCGGTCAGGCCGACCAGAACCACTGGATCGTGGTCGCCGAGGCGTGGCCCGCTCTCATCGTCGCGAACCGGCACCGGGCCGTCGTCGTCGGCCCCGAAGGGGTGCTGCTGGAACACGAGCTGCGCCTCCCGGCCGACCTCGACCAATGGCGGCGCCCGCACTTCCGCTACACGGACGGCGAACTGCTCGTCATCTGGCAAGAGGGCAGCAAACAGCGCGCCTACTGGTCGGCCCGCCCCTCCGAGGTGTTCACGCTCGGCGGGGAGCAGCTGCCGTACTGGTGGAACGCGCAGTCGGCCGGCACCCCGTCGCTGCCGTTGCCCGGCGGCGGCCGCGCCACCGGCGGCCGGACCCTGCACGCGGGTGACACGACCCTGCCGTCCTCCCGGCCCGTGCTGGGCGACGGGACCGGACACTGGCGCCAGGGCAAGCAGGGCCGCGAGCACATCTGGGTCGAGTACGATCCGGCCGGCGGCACGCACGGACGCGCCTCGCTGCCCGCTTTCCTGCAGTCCGGGATCCGGGAGGACGCCCGGCTCTCGCCCGCGGACTGCGAGGTCCTGCCGTTGCTCCCCGGCCTGGAGAACACGCCGTTCGGCACCGACGGCACCGTCCTGGGCCGCTGGGTACGGACCGAGGGCCGCGACCACGAGCGGCGGGTCACCGCCGGAACACCCGACGGGCGCACCGTCACCCTTCCCGTGGCCCCGGGCCAGGGCCACCACCCCGTACCGCTGGGCGTGCTGCGACTGCCGGGCGGAGCGGGCCCCGTCGCCGCCCTGGTCGGCAACATGATCCAGCTCCACCCGGCGGACGCCACATCCGACACGGGTGTGCTGGGCTCCGTCGCCGTCTCCGACCAGGGCGGGGAGTACGCGGCAGGCACCGGATACGTTCCGCCGCCGGCGTTCTGGCACGCTCTGCGCCCGCGCGACGAGCAGGGCTCGGCAGCCCTGCGCGCGGTCACCGACGCGGAGATCGCGTCCCTGCTCAGCGCGGCCATCACCGCTCTGGCGGAGCGCCGTGCCGCGGCCGCAGGACAGGAGAAGTACACCGGTCCGTCCGCGGACGAAGTGGCCAGGACGGCCGTCGCCGCGGCACTTCCCGCGCTGTCCGACCCGCGGTTGCTCACGGGAGTGACCGCGATCGTGCGGGCCGCCGTCAACCATGTGCTCGCCACCGCCTCGTTCGTCGCACCCGTGCAGCCCAAGCAGCCGAAGACACCGCAGACCGAGGGCATGTACGCCCAGCACCGGCCCCCACACGGCGACGACACGACGCTGCGGGCCGCCACCGCCGGCATCGCCACGCCCGGTGGCTACATGCGGTGGGGACAGGGCGAGGAGTGGACCGCCCTCCAGCAGATCCTGTCGGTCAATCACGTCCTGTCGGGGAAGCCCGCCGACGGCAGGCTGCTGCCCGAACCCACCCCGCTGCCGGTCCTCGGCGACGGCTGGAGCGGCGAGGCCCACACGGTGCCCGCTGTCGGGATGGTCTGGCTGCCCTTCCTGGACACCCTGCGGCAGCTCGCCTACCGCGCGGCTTCCCCCAGCACCTCCGACGAGCACCGGGAGGCGCTGCTCACGCTGCTCGAAGCGGTCTCCACCGGCCCTCTCGCCGACCCCTCGGGCGCCCTGCGCCAGGTCGTCCTGTGCGAGGAGGGCACCAAGCGGGAACGGGTCGGCCAGGTGCTGCGCCGCGGTGGCCGCACCGTGGTGATCCTCGGCCGGCAGAACGTCAACCGGGGCAACGGCCGCGTGCACTGGCTCGCCCTCGACCACGACCCGGAGGGGACGTTCGGCCGGATCGCCGACTTCACCCTCCACGAGGAGCAGCGCCACGAGCCGGCGTTCCCGCACGAGCGCCTGCTGCCGCTGATCCGACTCGTCCGTGAGCGGGGCGCCGTCCCGTGGCGGCCCGAGGCGGCCGTCGCGCTCGACACCGCCACCGGCATCGGGCCCGTCCAGGCGGCCCTGCTGGTCGCGGCCGGCACCGGCGAGATGGAGACGGCCGGGCTCTCCCTGCTCGGCCTCAAGACCCGCCAGGCGGAACGCGCGAACCACCGGCTGAACTCGCTCGGCCGTGCCAACCGGCTGGCGCTGCTGGACGCACTGCTCCCGGCCGACCCGGCCGGACTGTGGGCGACAGGACCGGACATCGAGGCAGCGGCCCGGGTCTGGGCCGAGCGCCTGGGGTCGCTGGTCCGGCTGCCGGAGGATCTGGCGGACGTGCTGCACGGCGTCGGCACGGACGCGGCGGAGGCCGTCCTCAACCCCGCGCGGACCGCGTGGCTGAGCCGCACCACCGCCATGCGCCGCGACAAGGACGGCGATCTCGTCCCCGACGATCCCTCCGCCCTCCCCAGCCGGGGAGACCTCACCGGTGCCGTCGCCGCGCTCAGCGGGCTCGCCTACGGGCTGCCGTACGGACACCCGCTGCGCGCCCGTCTGCCCGCCGGACTCGCCGCCGTCCGCCGGCGGCTGACCGACCCCGGACTCGTCCTCGACCTGGACGTGGAGTGGACCGAGAAGGGCACCCCGACCGCTGCCGCGCTGCGCACGGCGTACGGCCTGCCCGCGACCGGCGGAGCGGGACCGGACGGTCTCACCCGCGTCGGGGAGAGCCTCGTGCTGCGCCCCTGGTACGGCGACAACGAGATGACCCTGGTGCGCACGGCAGGCATCACCGGCGCCGACGATCCCGTCTTCGGGCTGCTCGAAGGGCTTCTCGGCTCCGGGCGGATCAGCACGCTCGCCTCGGTGCGGGCGCTGTTCGGCAGCGACCTGGAGCAGGCCGTCAACGCCGGAACCGGACCCGACGACTTCACCGGACACGCGCAGGACCCCACCCGGTCGGTGCCGGGACTGGTCGCCGAGGTGGCCGCCGCCCACGCGCTGAGCGAGGACGCGGCCGCGATCTATCTCCAGCTGCTGGCCCTGCCCGACCCGACGGACCGCGACTGCGCCCGGTGGACCGGCTGGAAGCCCGCCCGGCTGAAGAAGGCACGGGCCGAACTCGCCGCCACCGACCTGGTCCTGGAGGCCAAGCGGTCCCGCGCGGGCCGGACCCTGTTCCTGCCCTGCGGCTGGCACGAATTCAAGTCGTCCGCCCTGCCGGTGGAGACCTGGAAGGAAGGGCTCTACCCGCTGCGCGATCACGTACGGGCCGTGCCGCTGTTGTCGGTGCCCGCCCTGTTCGCCCTCGCCTGGGGGCGCGTGAAGGACGGCGACGCCCCCGCCTTCGAAGAACTCACCACCCGTGCCACCCGGAAGGGCCGCCGTCGATGACCACCGACATCCGCACCGAGACCGCATCCTCCGCAGCGCCGGGCCGCCAGGTCAGCCCGCCCGAGGACCGCCACGCCACCGAACTGGCCTTCCTCGCCGCCTACGACAGCGGCCCCCGGCCGCCCTCCTGGCGGCTGACCCCGCGCGCCGTCGTCACCTTCGTGATGGGCAGCAACGGCGAGTCCCTGCGGCTGCCGGAGAGCGCCGCGGCGCCCGAAGGGCTCCCGCGCCGACTGGTCGTCGAGCAGAAGTTCGTCGGCGACCGCGCTCTGGTGGAACGCTGCGTCGTCACCCTCGCAGGAGAGCGCGGGCTGCTGCTCGTCGGCGAGCCCGGCACCGCCAAGTCCATGCTCTCCGAGCTGCTCTCGGCCGCTGTGTGCGGCACCAGCGGCCTGGTGGTGCAGGGCACCGCGGGCACCACCGAGGACCAGCTCAAGTACGGCTGGAACTACGCGCTGCTGCTGGCCCAGGGCCCCACCCGGCAGGCCCTGGTGCCGTCCCCGGTGCTCACCGCCATGACCCGCGGCGCCGTCGCCCGGGTCGAGGAGATCACCCGCTGCCTGCCGGAGGTCCAGGACGCGCTGGTCTCGCTGCTGTCCGAACGGCGCATCGCCGTCCCGGAGCTGGCCGGCGGTGAGGACGCCCTCGCGCACGCCGCACCCGGCTTCACGCTCATCGCGACCGCCAACCTCCGCGACAAGGGCGTCTCCGAGATGTCCGCCGCCCTCAAACGCCGCTTCAACTTCGAGACTGTCGGCCCCATCGGCGATCTCGACGCCGAGACGGCCCTGGTGCGCCGCCAGGCCCACGCGGCCGTCACGCGGGCCGGCGCCCCCTTCCAAGTGGACGACGCGATCCTCGAAGCCCTCGTGACGGCCTTCCGCGATCTGCGGGACGGGCGGTCGGCCGAGGGCTGGGAGGTTGAACGCCCCTCCACCGTGATGAGCACCGCGGAGGCCGTGTCGGTGGCCGGTTCGCTCGCCCTGGCCGCCGCGTATTTCCCCGGCGACCGCGACGTGCTGTCCCTGCTCCCGGGCCATCTGCTCGGCGTCGTCCGCAAGGACGATCCGGCGGACGCCGCCCGGTTGCTGGGTTACTGGGACGGCGCGGTGCGCCGCCGGGCCGAGCAGGGCTCCGCGACCTGGCGCACGCTGTGGGACCTGCGCTCGGTCCTGGAGAGCTGACACCATGACCGTTCCGCCCACGACCGATTTCGTGCCGCCGCCCATGACTCCGCCCCTGACACCGTCCATGACTCCGGACGAGGCGGTAGCGGCCATGACCGGCCCCGCCGCCCCGTACCTCATCGGCGTCCGCCATCACGCGCCGTCGCTCGCCGCCGTCATGCCGGAACTGCTGGACGCCGCAAGGCCGGAGGTGCTGCTCGTCGAGCTGCCCGCGGACCTGCAGGAGTGGCTGCCCTGGCTCGCCCATGCCGACACCCTGGCTCCGGTCGCGCTGGCCGCCGTCCCCGCCGCCGGCGGCGGGGACGGGCGCGGCCCCGCCTTCTATCCGTTCGCCGACTTCTCTCCCGAACTCGCCGCCCTGCGCTGGGCCGCGGGCCACGGCGTTCCCGTCATCGCGTGCGACCTGCCGCTGTCCGACCCGGCCTGGCACGAACGCCGCGCGCCGGGCGGCCAGGGCAGCTCCGACGGCGAGGGGCCCGGGCTGCGGGACGCGCTGAACGCCCGCCTCACCGGGCGTCCCGGAGAGGATCTCTGGGACCGCCTCGTGGAGGCCGCCGCCCCCGGCTCCGCACCCGAGGCGCTGCGCCGCGCCGCCCTGCTCACCGGCTGGGCGCTGCGGCACGACGCCGAACGGGGCGGCGGAGTGGAGGCGTCGGACCTGGCCCGCGAGCGGTGGATGCGAGCCCGGATCGACGAGGTCCTGGCCGCCGGCCGCCGGGCCGCGGTCGTCGTGGGCGCCTTCCACACCCCGGCGCTGCTGAGCCCGGACACCGGCCCGGTCCCGCCGGCCGACCCGGCCCCCGACGGCCCGGCGTGGACGGTGTCGCTCATTCCGTACACCTATCCGCTGCTGGACGAGCGGTCCGGCTATCCGGCCGGCATCCGCGACCCCGAATGGCAGCACCTCGTCCTGCGGGCGGCGGGCAGCCCGGCCGCGATCGACGAGGCACTCCTCGGGACCGCGGTGCGGATCTGCGCCGAACTGCGCGCGCAGGACCACCCGTCGGGCCCGGCGGACGCCCGCGAGATCGTGCGGCTGGCGGGCGACCTCGCGAGGCTGCGCGGTCTGCCCGCGCCCGGCCGCGGGGAGCTCATCGAGGCCGTGCAGACGGTGCTCACCCAGGGCGAGCCCCTCGGGCGGGGGCGCGCTGTCGCCCGAGCGCTGGAACGGGTCCTGGTCGGCACCCGCTCCGGCCGGCCCGCCCCCGACGCGCCGCGCAGCGGTCTGGCACCGGCCGTCGAGGAGGAGGTCGCCCGCCTGGGCCTGCCGGGCCCCGGCGACGCGGGGACCACAGCCGCCCGCGATCTGCGGCTGGACCCGCTGCGCTCGGACCTCGACCGCCGCCGGGAACTGCTGCTGCGCCGGCTGACGGTCTGCGGCATCCCCTACGCCTCGGCGACGGCCGTGACGGGTGCGGGCGGCAGCGACGCCGTCACCACCCGGTGGGAGGTGCGCTGGACGCCGGCCACCGCCGCCATGCTGGCCGCTGCCGGTGTCCGCGGCGTCACCCCGGGCCAGGCCGCAGAGGGGCTGCTGCGCGAACGCCGCCGCGCAGAACACGACGCGGGCGGCCCCACCGCCGACCAGACCATCGACGGTCTGGCGGAGGCGGCCTCGTGCGGCCTGCCCGGGCTGGCGGACGAACGGCTCGAGGAACTGGGCCAGGGCGTGCCCGTCACCGGCACACTGCCCCAACTGCTCACCGCACTCGCGCTGCTGGATCGCATCAGGGCCGGCCACGTCGCCGGACTCAGCGTGGACGCGGATCGCGGTGAGCGAGCCACGGGGGTCAACGAACTGCTGACCGCCGCCGCGGTCCGCCAGGTCGACGGCCTCACCGGTTCCGACGATCCGGCGGACGCCCGCGCGCTGCTCGAACTCGCCCACCGCGCGGACGCTTTCGGCGGCATCCGGCTCACCGACTCCCTCACCCGGCTGGCCGCCGACGGCTCACCGCTCATGTCCGCCGCGGCCGGAGCCGTACGCGTTCTGCTCGGACACGAGGACGCGCACGCCTTCGGCACCCGCGCCGCGTCCTGGGTCGACGCGGCCGCGGACGCCGGCTCCCGGGGCGCCCTGACCGCCCGTCTCACCGGCCTGCTCACCGCGGCGGGCCCGCTCCTGGAGACCATGGCACCCGTCCTGGACCCCCTGCTGGGCCGGATCACGGACCTCGGCGACAGCGCCTTCCTGGACCGTCTGCCCGCGCTGCGCGGCGGCTTCGACACCCTCAGCCCGGCCGCCCGCGACCGGTTGCTGACGACCGTGGAGGCACGACTCGGGGACGACGCGGGCCACATCACCGACACGGACGGCATCGACCCGGCCGCGCTGGCGCGGTGGACCCGGGCCGATCTCACCGCCCGCGAGACGCTGGGCCGGCTGGGTCTGCTGCCCGCCGCGCTCCCGGCCCCGCCCGTCACCGAACCGGCCGAAGCCGCCGAACCCTCCGACCCGGCCGGGGCGGCGGATCCGGCAGCCCCAGCCGCCCCCTCGCCGCCGCTTCCTGCCGCCGAGGACCGGATCCTGGCCCCGGCCGACCGGTGGCGGCTGGTACTCGGCCGCCGCACCGATCAACTGCCGCCGTCAGCGGCGCCGTTGGCCACCGCCCTGGACGAGCTGTACGGCAGCGGTCGCGGCGAGGGCTCGCGCGGTGACCTCACCGGCAGTGCCGGGGGCAACCGCGGTGGCCGCCAGACCCCGTACCCGGGGGTCCGGGAATGGTCCGAGGAACTGGCCGCGCTGTTCGGTCCCGGCATCCGCGAGGAAGTGCTCGCGGCGGCGGCCGCGTCCGGGCGCCGCGATGTACTGACCGAACTCGATCCCAGCAGTGTCCGGCCCTCCGTGGATCTGCTCAAGACCGTCCTGCAGCACGCCGGCGGGCTGCCCGAGGCCCGGCTGGGCGCGCTCCGCCCGCTGGTGCGCCGGCTCGTCGAGGAACTCACCCGGCAACTCGCCACCCGACTGCGGCCCGCCATGACCGGCATGACGCTGCCCCGCCCCAGCCGGCGCCCCGGCGGACGGCTGGAACTGGCGCGCACCCTGCGCGCCAACCTCGCGACCGCACGCCGGGCCCCCGACGGCAGCGTCCAGGTCATCCCCGAGCGGCCCGTCTTCCGCTCCCGCGCTCGGCGTGCCGCCGACTGGCGGCTGGTCCTGGTCACCGATGTGTCGGGTTCGATGGAGTCCTCCACCATCTGGTCGGCCCTCACAGCCGCGGTGCTCGCCGGAGTACCCACCCTGTCCACCCACTTCCTGGCCTTCTCCACCGAGGTCATCGACCTCACCGACCAGGTGCACGACCCCCTCTCGCTGCTCCTCGAGGTCCGCGTCGGCGGCGGCACCCACATCGCCGCCGGACTGCGCCACGCGCGCACGCTGGTGACCGTGCCGTCCCGCACCCTCGTCGTCGTGATCAGCGACTTCGAGGAGGGCTATCCGCTCGGCGGACTGCTCTCCGAAGTCCGTTCCCTCGTCGGGGCCGGCTGCCATGTACTCGGCTGCGCGAGCCTGGACGACGCCGGACGTCCCCGGTACTCGACCGGTGTAGCCGGCCAGCTCGTCGCCGCCGGTATGCCGGTCGCCGCCCTCAGCCCGCTCGAACTCGCCCGCTGGGTAGGGGAGAAGATCGCATGAGCCAGGACCTCCCCGCCGTCGCACCCGCCGTGACCGCCGAGATCGTCGGTGCCCTCTCGCCCCGGCTGCGCAAACGCCTCGACGCCGCCGCGGTCAAGATCGCGGCCAGGCCCGCCGTCCGTGACGGCGACACGGTACGGATCGCGGTCGACGACGAGATCAGCCTGGAACTCCACGCCCCCGCCGGGGTGGTAACCACCCAGGGCGGGATCCGCTGCGGCTGTCTGCTCGCCCCGGACTGTCTGCACCGCGCGGCCGTCGCGTCCGCGGCGCCCGTGGCCGACGACGAACCGGCGCCTTCGCCCAAGGACACGGCCACGGACACGGACAGCGGGGCCGCTCCGGCCCCGGAAGCCGCTACCGAGGACGTTGCGACGCCCGAGCAACGGGCTGCCGCCGGCGCCCTGTGGGCGGCAGGGGCCGCCGTTCTCGACGCGGGTATCGAGGGTGCCGGGGCCGTCCTGCAGGCCGAGTTGCTGCGGGCGGCCCACGCGGCCCGGCTCGGTGGGCTGCCCCGCCCGGCCGCGGCGGCCGTCTCGGTCGTCAACGGGCTGCGCGCCGCGCGCTCCGCCGACCCGGCACACCGGCTGGGGGACCTGACCGCTGCGGTACGGGAACTGCTGGCCACCGCCCACCGGTTGCCCGACGCGAAGGACTCCGAACTGGCCGCCCTGCGCGGTACCGCCCGGCAGGCCTATGTGCCCGACGGATCCCTGCGGTTGTACGGGCTGTTCACCGAACCGCTGATCACCGCGGGCGGTTACGCCGGCGCCACCACCTGGGCCGCGGCCGCCGATGGCCGGCTCTACACCGTCTCGGACATCGCACCCGGCGGCCCCGGCCGGGCCGCCGCCGCGGCCGACCGCACCGTGCGGCTCGGCGACACCGCCCTCACCCACCGGGAGCTCTCCCACGCGGGGCTCGCCCTGTCGGGGGCCACCGTCTCGCCGACCGGCCGGCTCGGCGCGGGCGCGGCGGTCAAGGCGGTGCGGGCGGCGGGAGCCGCCTGGACGGCGGAACCCCTCGGGGCGCTGTGGGCGGTACCGGCCGCCGAGCAGGTCGCCCGCGCCCTCCGCGCCCGCGCCCCCGGCGCGGAGACCTCGCACGCGGGAGCCGATCTGCTCTTCCTCGACGTCACGATCCTGGGAGCAGCCCGCGAGACCGGCGGGGACTGCCTACTCGCCGCGTGCGACGATCTGACGCTCCGGCTCACCGCGGCCCATGACCACCCCGCACTGGCCCACCGGGACAACCTCCGGATGCTGGCAGCGCTCCCCGGTGCGCGACTGCGGATCGTCGGCCGCCTCGTCCCGGCGCCCCAGCCCCGGTTGCACCTGCTGGCGATCGCGCACCCCGCCGATCCCGAACGCCGCATCGACATGGGCCTGGACCGCCTCCAGCGCGCCGACCTCCCCACCCTGCCACCGCAGCCGACCGGGCCCGGCCCCGGCGCCGAACCGCTGGACCGGGCTCCGCTCCATCTCCTGCGCCGGCGTCTCGAACAGGCCGTCGCGGCAGGGCGGCGCATTCTCGCCGTTCCCGGATCGCTGTCGTCCGACGCCCACCGCCTGCGCCGTTCCGCCCTCCCCACCGCCGCCGACCTCTTGGCCGCACTGCAACAGGCCGCCACCGAACGCGCCCGCGACCCCTTCGGCCGTCTGCTCCCGGCCGACACGACCCACTTCGCCCGTGCCTGGCTGGGCGCCGCGCTGTACGCAGAAGTGGCGGAGAACTCACTCTGTGCCGCGGCCTGGCAGGCTCCCGATGCCGCAGCCGGGACAGGGTGAGCCCGTCGGCCGGTCACCGCATCCCATAACTGGTTACATCGAAGCGGGACCGGACATGTCCTGGTCCGCCCACTCAAGGAGGAACGTATGGCCTTGCACTGGAAACTCGTCATCGACTGCGCCGACCCCCACCGGCTCGCCGGTTTCTGGGCACAGGCACTGGGCTACGAGGTCGAGGACCACACCGCGCTCATCGAGCGGCTGCTGGGCGTCGGCGCGATCGCCGAGGCCGATCTGATCGATACCGAAGGGCGCCGGGGCTGGTCGACGCTGGCGGCCGTGCGCCACCCGGAGGACCCGTTCGATGCCGCCACCGGCATGGGCCTGGACCGGCGGGTGCTCTTCCAGGGCGTCCCGGAGCCCAAACAGGGCAAGAACCGGCTGCACATCGACCTGCACGTCGGTGCGGAGGCCCGCGAGGCGGAGGTCAAGCGGCTGGAAGGGCTCGGCGCCACCGTACTGAACGTCGTGTCCGAGCCGGGGGGCAGCCACGTCACCATGGCCGACCCGGAGGGCAACGAGTTCGACGTCCAGTAGCCGGAAGCCGGCCGCCGCGGGCCGGCCGTCGTACGGGTGCGGCCCTCAGAGCTCCGCGGCAGAGGGCAGCAGCACCCGGAAGACGGCTCCCTCGCCGGGGGAGGTCACCAGTTCCACCTCGCCGTGATGGGCCGACACCAGCGCGGAGGCGATCGCGAGGCCCAGCCCGGCGCCGCCGCCTTCCTGGCGGCTGCGGGAGGCGTCCACCCGGTAGAAGCGCTCGAAGACCCGGGCCGCCTGCTCGGGCGTCAGCCCGGGCCCCGAGTCGGCGACTTCGATGACGCCGTCGGCGCCGACGGTCCCCACCCCGATCCGGACCGCGGTGCCCGGCGGGGTGTGGGCGACGGCGTTCCCGACGAGGTTGGCGACGACCTGGCGCAGCCGTGCCTCGTCGCCCAGCACCAGCGCGGCGCCGGGGGGCGTCCCCGCCCCGCCGGGCCCGGTCAGGGAGACGGAGCGGGTCGGGTCGAGCGCCGTGGTGTCGTGCAGCGCGTCGACCGCGAGGGTGCGCAGATCCATCGGGGCGAGCTGGACGGGACGCTGTTCGTTCATCCGGACGAGCGTCAGCAGGTCCTCGACCAGGCCGCCCAGCCGTACCGCCTCGCTCTCGATGCGCGCCATCGTGCGCTTGACGTCCGCCTCGTCCGGCAGCGCGCCCATCCGGTAGAGCTCCGCGAAACCGCGGATACCGGCCAGTGGTGTGCGCAGTTCATGGCTGGCGTCGGCGACGAAGCGGCGCATCTGCTCCTCGGACCGGGCGCGGACCGCGAAGGCCGACTCGATCTGGGCCAGCATGCCGTTGAGCGCGCTCGACAGCCGCCCCGCCTCGGTGCGCGGGGAGGCCGCGGGCATCCGGTGCGACAGCGGGCGCCCCGCGGCGATCTCGGCGGCGGTGGCCTCGATTCGGCGCAGTGGCCGCAGCCCGGCGCGCACCGCGAACCAGCCCGCCAGCCCGAGCAGCGCCACCACGACCCCGCCGATCAGCAGGAACGCGTCGCTCAGATGGTCGACGGTCGAGGAGACCTCGTCCAATGAGGCCGCCACGACCACGCCGGACGGCAGAGCACTCGCGGTGGACGTCGCGGCACCGTTCTGCGCGGCGCCGGTCACCGGCACGATCAGCACCCGCCAGCTGCCGCCGCCGTGGTCACTGGGGATGTCGAACGGCTTGTTCAGGTGCGCCCGGAGCGCGGCGGCGTCCATCACGGGCCACAGCGGGCGCGGGTCGCCGGCGGCCACCGGCAGCCGGAACTGTTCGGAGACCTTGCCGTCGGCCGCCGCGAAGCCGACGACGTACTGGCTGGGCAGCCAGGAGCGGGTGCTTCCGGCGTGCGCATAACGCGGCTGGGGAGTGCCCTCGGTGCCCAGCCGGCGGGCCACGGTCTCGCCGTACCGCCCGAGTTGCTGGTCGACCCGCTGCACCAGCCGCCCCCGGACCGAGCCGAGCACGACCGTGTCGCTGACCGTCAGGCCGAGCGCGACCAGCGCCACGGAGAGCAGCACCAGCCGGGAGCGCAGGGACAGCGCGGACGGCCGCAGCACGGTCAGCCGCCGGGCCGCCTTCGTCAAACGGGCGCGCGCACGCATCGCGGCTCAGCCCTGCGGACGGCGCAGCACGTAGCCGATGCCGCGCACGGTGTGGATGAGCTTGGGTGCGCCGTCCGCCCCGGAGTCCACCTTGCGGCGCACGTACGAGATGTACGACTCGACGATGCTCAGGTCGCCGCCGAAGTCGTAGGCCCAGACGTGGTCGAGGATCTGGATCTTCGACACCACCCGGTCGGCGTTCGTCATCAGATAGGCGAGCAGCTTGAACTCGGTGGGGGAGAGCGACACGGGCCGGCCCGCGCGCAGCACCTGGTGGCCCACCGGGTCGAGTTCCAGATCGCCCGCCACCAGGCGCCCGTCGTCGGTGGGGCCGCCGGTGCGGCGCAGGATCGCGCGGATCCGCGCGATCAGCTCCTCCAGGCTGAACGGCTTGGTGACGTAGTCGTCGCCGCCCGCCGTCAGCCCGCTGATCTTGTCCTCCACGCCGTCCTTGGCGGTGAGGAAGAGCACCGGCAGACGGTCCGGTCCCGACGCGGTCCTGGCGTACGGGCCGGACTCCTCGCGCAGCCGCCGCACGACGGCGAATCCGGTCATGTCGGGCAGCATCACATCGAGCACCACCAGGTCCGGCCGCTCGCGGGCGACGGCCGCCAGCGCGTCCTCACCGGAGGCCGCGGAGACCACTTTGAACCCGACGAAGCGCAGCGACGCCGAGAGCAGTTCCCGGATGTTGGGCTCGTCGTCGACGACCAGCAGGCTGGCTTCAGGTGTGTCCATGGACTCTCGGCCCCTCGTGCGATGCGTACGGTTCTGCGGTTCCGGTCGTGCGGGGTCGGCCGATGCACCGTACGCCTTCCGGGCGTAAGGACGGAATCAGCCCCGGCCGGCCCCGAAGCCGCCGCCGCTCGCGCCGCCCTCGGTGACGGTGGTCGCGGCGATGTCGCCGGTGGAGGTCTGGCTGCCGCGCACCGTCACGGTCTGGCCGGGCTGCAGGTCGGACACCTTGCCGCTCTTGGCCTCGGTGACCTTCGTGGTGCCCGCGGTGGTGACCTTGACGATGTTGCCCTGGGCGTCGGTGACGTAGATCGTGCTGCCGTCGACGAGCTTCACCGTGCCGATGGTCAGACCGCCGCCCGCGGCCGGGCCACCGGTACCACCGGCCCCGCCCTGACCGCCGGTCTGGCCGCCCGCCTGGCCGCCGCCGAAGGTGCGGCCGCCGGTCCCGGTACGGCCCGCGGCGGCGCCCGCTCCGGCGTTGAAGCCGCTGCGCCCGGCCGCGGCCGGATTGTTCTGGACGTGGTTCTTCTCGACCAGCGCGCCGCCGGTGAAGGCCGCCGCGGCCACCACGCCGCCGGAGAGCAGCAGCGTCAGCCAGGGCAGGCTCCGCCGGGGCGGGGCGCTGAGTTCCGCCGAGATGTCCCGGGCGTCCGGCGGCTCGGCGAGGATGTCCTCGGGCCGGGCCGCCGGCCGGCCACCGGAGCTCTCGAGGATCTCCGCCCGGCCCGCCTCCGCGAAACCGTAGGGTTCCGCTGCCGAGGTGCCGGGGACCACCGGCAGACGGGTGGTGCCGTCCGGGTCGCTGAAGCCGGGGTCGTACTCGGTGTAGGTGTCGGACGGCGCCGGATCCTGGGCGTCGGCCTTCACGAGATCGGTGCGGCGTCGGGCCATGTCCGCTTCTCCTGTCCGTGCTGTCGAGGGGGAATGATCGAGGCGGGGTGGGCGAGTGGGGGAGCGATCGTCGCCGGGAAGGCGTCGCACCCGCCGTCTCACTCGTGCCGCAGGGCCTCGATGGGCCGCAGGCTCGCGGCGCGGTTGGCCGGGTAGCTGCCGAAGAACAGCCCGATCGCCACGGCGATGGCGAACGCGCCGACGACCGACTCCGGGATGACCACCGGTTTGATGCCGACGATCGTGAAGTGGGAGCCGATGAGCCCCACCGCCACCCCGAGCCCGCCGCCGACCAGCGACAGCAGTGTCGACTCGGCCAGGAACTGCCCCAGGATGACGCCCCGCGGGGCGCCGATCGCCTTGCGGATCCCGATCTCCCGGGTCCGCTCGGTCACCGTCACCAGCATGATGTTGGTGATGCCGATCCCGCCGACCAGCAGCGAGATCGCGGCCACCGCACCCAGCAGCACCGTGAAGGTCTTGTTGGTCGACGCCTGGGTGGTCAGCAGCGACTCCTGGCTGCTCACCCGGAAGTCGAGCGCCGACGGGTCCTTGAGGCCGTGCTGCCCCATCAGTACGGCGGTGATCTCGTTCTGCGCCGGGGTCGTGGCGTCGGCCGACTTCGCCTCGACCAGGATCTGGTTCAGCGAGCCGAAGCCGGTGAACGCGTTCTGCACGGTCGTCAGGGGGGCGATCACGACGTCGTCCGGGTCCTGGAATCCGGTGCCGCCCTTGGCCGCCAGCTCCCCGACCACGGTGAACGGTGTGCCGCCGAGCACCACCGACCTGCCGATCGGGCTGGCGGTCCCGAACAGGTCGGTCGCCGTGGTGGCACCGATCACCGCCACCTTGCGGGAGTTGAGCACATCGTCGGCGCTGAAGTAGTCGCCCTTGACGACCTTGCTGTTCGAGGCTTCGAAGTACGCCGGGTAGGTGCCCACGACCTGGCCGACCGTGTGCGAGGTGCCCTGGTACAGCGCCGTCTGGGAGGTGGTGACCTCCGGCGCGACGGCCTGGATGCTGGGTGCCTGGGCGGGGTCGGCGAGTGCCTTGGCGTCGGCGACCGTCAGCGGTTTCACGGTCGACGAGGCGCGCCCGCCGCCGAAGCCGGCGCCCGACGAGATGGTCAGGGAGTTGGTGCCCAGCTTCTCGATGGAGTCCTTCACCGCCTGCGAGGAGCCGTTGCCCACCGCGAGCAGCAGGATGACCGCGGCCACCCCGATCAGCACCCCGAGCATGGTCAGCGCGGACCGCACCTTGTTCGCCGCGAGTCCGCCGAAGGCGAAGCGCAGCGTCTCGAACGGGTTCACCGGCTGACTCCACCGGTCAGCGCCCGCGAGGAAGGCGAGGAAGACGAGGACTTCGGTGCGTGCGGTGCGTGCGGGGAGGCGGCCGCGAAGGCGGCGGGATCCCGCAGCGCGGGCGGCGGACCGTCCGCCGGCGCCTGCCGTACGTCCTCCACGACCTGGCCGTCGACCAGCCGCAGCACCCGCTTGGCGTGCCGGGCGACCTCGTCCTCGTGAGTGATCAGCACGACGGTGCGCCCCGAGGCGTTGAGCCGGTCGACGATGGCGAGCACCTCCTCGGTGCTGTGGCTGTCCAGGTTTCCGGTGGGCTCGTCCGCCAGCAGCATCGCCGGCGCCGTGACCAGCGCCCGCGCCACCGCCACCCGCTGCTGCTGCCCGCCGGACAGCTCATTGGGGCGGTGGTCCATCCGGTCGGCGAGACCCACCAGCTCCAGGGCCGCCACCGCGCGGCGGCGCCGCTCGGCCGTCTTCACCCCGGCGTACGCCAACGGCAGTTCCACCTGCGCGAGCGCGGACGTACGCGGCACCAGGTTGAAGGACTGGAAGACGAACCCGATCTTGCGGTTGCGGACCAGCGAGAGCTGGTGCTCGTCCAGGCCGCCCACGTCGATCCCGTCCAGCAGGTACCGGCCGGAGGTGGGCACGTCCAGACAGCCGAGGATGTTCATCAGCGTCGACTTGCCCGACCCCGAACTGCCCATCACGGCCACCATGTCGCCCTGTCGCACGACGAGGTCGACGCCGGGCGCCGTGCCGCTGTCCGGGTCCGGCGGGCCGCCGAGCGCGCGCACGACCGCGTCGCCGTGCCCGTACGTCTTGAGCAGCGACCGCACCTCGATCACCGGCGCGGGCCCCCAGGGGCCGTCCGCACGTGGTTCGGGCCCGCTCGCCGCCGCCTCGCGGCGGCGCAGCCGGAGCCCCAGAGCCGGGTTCATCCGCGGCCACCCCCGCCGCCGGTGCGGAACCCGCCGCCACCGGTACCGCCGCCACCGGTACCGCCACCGCCGGTGGCGCCGCCGGTGCGGGTCCGCCCGGCACCGCCGAGACCGCCGGGGAACGCGCCGCTCGGGAAACCGCTGGTCCCCGACGAGGAGACGGTGGTGATCTGGACCTGCTCGCCCTCGGTGAGGCCGGAGGCGATCTGGTCCTCGGTGTCGCCCTCCACACCGACCGTCACGCTCGTCCGCTGGGTGCTGCCGTCAGGCCTGACCACCGTCACCGTGCGGTTCGCGCCGGTGCCGGACACCGCCGCCGTCGGCACGTACAGCGCCCCGGAGGCCTCGCCCGTCACGACCTGGATGTTGGCGCTGAGCCCGGTGCGCAGGCCCTCGGTCGGGCTGGTGATGGAGAGGGTCGCCGCGTACTGCACGGCGCTTCCCGAACCGCTGCCGCCGCTCGAGCCTGACCCGCTGCTCACGGGCAGCGAACTGACTGAAAGCACCTTGGCGTTGAGCACCGTGCCCGACTCGGCGTTGAGGGTGACCGTGGCCGTCTGGCCGGGCTTCAGCTTGAGGGTGTCGGACTCCGAGAAGTTGGCCGTCACCTGCATACCGGTCGGATTGGTGATCACGACGAAGCCGGTGGGCGTGGTCGACGAACCGGTGGCGCTGCTGCTCCCCGACCCGGATCCCGACCCGGAGCCCGAGCCGGAACTGCCGGACGAGCCGCCCGCCGTGGAGTTGCCCGTGCCGGACACCGACTGTCCGGTCTTGCCGGACACCGAGGCCACGGTGCCGTCGACCGGGGACCTCAGCACCGTTCCGTCGACCGCGCGCTGCGCCGCGTCCACGGTGTTCTGCGCCTGGGTGAGCTGGGCCTGGGCCTGGGCGAGCTGGGCCGGATCCACGGTGGGCGTCGGGGTGGGGGCCGGTGTCGGGGTCGCGTTGCCCTGGGAGCGGCCCGAGCCGCCGGAGGACCCGCTGGACGACCCACCGCCGGAACCCGTCATGGTGGAACTCGGCTGGCCCTCCTCCACCTTGGTGAGGTCGGCCCGCGCCGCGATCAGCGACGCCTGGTCCTGGGCGAGTGCCTCTTCGGCCGCTGTCGCGTCCACCTTGGCGAGCACCTTGCCCTTGGCTATCTTGTCGCCGGGTTTGACGTCGACCTCGGTGAGCTGGCCGCCGGTGGTGAAGTTCACCCCGGCGTCACTGGGCGAGGTGAGCGACCCGGAACCGGAGACCGTCGCCAGCACCGTGCCCTTGGCGACCGTCACCGTCCGCGTGCCGGCCCGTGCGGGGGTGTCGCTGCCGCTGTTCACCGTCGCGTAGGCGCCACCGGCACCCGCGAGGACCACAACGCCGAGCGCCGAGTTGATCAGGACGGCCCTGCGCCGTCGTGGTAGCACCTTCATGGCGGCACATCCTGGCCGTCCGCACCTTTGAATTCCTGGGAGAAGTCTGGGAGTTCCCTGGGAGCCCGAACGACCTCATACCGCGCGATAGGGACGATATCCCACCGAACGGACCGCGATCCGCGCTTCCCCGGCCCCGCAGCGAGGCCGACTGCCAGGGAACTCACAGCCAGTCCCCTGGCGGCCCCCACCTGCGTGCGGTTCAGTCATGGGCCGCCGGCACCGCGGGTCCCCGGCCCGCGCCCGACCTGACGTCGCAGACCACCGACCCCGTCCAACGCTCCGAGGAGACAACGGCCATGACCTGGACCACCGACGGGCCGTCCACCGCTCGGCCGTCCACCGCGCGACCGGCCCTCCGGGCCGCCGCGGCGGCCGCCGTTCTCGCCTCCGGCGTCCTGCTGCTCGCCGCCTGCTCCTCCTCGGCCGCTTCGAGCGCCGCGGCCAAGCCGTCCGCCTCCGGGTCGGCGTCCGGGGCAGCCCGGATGGACGCCTACCGCCAGTGCCTCGCGCAGCACGGCGTCACCCTGCCGACGCGGCCGAGCGGCAGCGCGCGGCCGGGAGGCGGCAAGGGCACGCCGGGAGCCGGCGGGGGCAGCCGCCGGCCCGGTGGCGGTTTCGGCGGCTTCGGGGGTGGCGGCGCTTCCGCCGATCCGGCCCGGCAGCAGGCGATGCAGGCCTGCGCGTCCCTGCGACCGAAGACCGGCGGCCAGGGCGGGAACCGGGGCGGTTTCGGCGGCGACAGCACCGCGATGAAGGCCTTCACCAGCTGTCTGAAGGACCACGGCGTCGTGCTGCCCTCCGCGTCCCCGGGCAGCGGCGGCCCGCGCGGCTTCAACACCTCGGACCCCAAGACGGCCCAGGCCTACCAGACCTGCCGGGTCCTGCTCCCGCAGCGCCCCTCCGGTGCTCCCACCGGAAGCGCCGGCCCCTCCGCCTGACGCCGGGTGCGAGGCACCCGTCCCCCGCGCGGGGGACGGGGTCCGTTCCCGGGCATGATCCGGTGCGGCGGCCGTCGGGACAGTCTGGTCACATGGTCACTCACGAGATTCCCGCAGCCGTCCGCCGCAGCCCGCTTCCCGCCCGATGGGTGGTCGTCGCCGCGCAGGTCGCGGCACTGACCGCCGTCCCGTCCGGGATATGGCGGATCACGATGGGGTTCGGCATCCCGGTGGGCTTCGACACCACCGGCCTGGGAGCCCCCGGCTGGTTCAGCGTCGTGTGCGTCGTGATGGGCCTGGGCATCGAAGGACTGACGATGCTCACCCTGGGACTGGTCAGGCCCTGGGGCGAGACGGTTCCGCGCTGGATCCCGGTCGTGGGAGGCCGGCGGGTCCCGCCGCTCGCGGCGGTGATCCCGGCCGCGCTCGGCTCGATCGCCCTGATGCTGCTGTCGATCCCCAACGCGAAGGGCTTCGGAGGCGCGGAGCGAGCGCCGACGGGACTCGCCCTCGTGGTGATGGACGCCTGCTACGCGCCCCTGCTGCTGTGGGGTCCGCTGCTCGGCGTGGTCACGCTCTCCTACTACCGGCGCCGCCGCGGGCAGTAGGCGCGAGCATCGCCCCCGAGCCGCCCGGACCTGTCCCGGGCGGCCGCCCGGGTGCTCAGCCCTTCCGTACCGCGGCAAGCCCCTTCTGCAGGTCCTCGCCGTTCATCACCGGCTGGATCTCGATCCTCGCGCCGAGTTCCTCGAAGAGCGGTTCCGCGATGGAGGGCAGCAGCGAACTGTCCGTCATGTCGAAGACGAAGGTGCACGACCGGTCGCCCTCGCTGGGGCCGAAATAGGCCGCCTCGGGCTTGAGGAGCTCCGACAGCTGCTCCATGACCTGTCCCAGCCTGCCGCTCTTGAACGCCGCGTTCCCGGCCTGGGTGTCCAGATGCGCCCTCAGCATGACCCTCATAGGACTCGCTCCTTCCGTCCACCACGCCCGGCGCGGTCACGCCCGCGCTCACGGAGACCTGGTGACGTCGAGCTCAGCCTCTCCTCGGGTGATGGGGGCTGCAACATCTCATCGCCCGTCCGTGCCGACCCGGAAGGCCCGGCGGTGCCAGGGCGAGGGGACGCAGGCCTACGTGAGGTCGAACCGGGCGCTGACGCGCTTGCCCACCGGTACGAGTTCCATCGTCAGACCGTCGCAGAGCCGCAGCACGATCTCCATGCCGTGCCCGCCGATCCGCAGCGGATCGGGGGCGAAGACCCGCGGCAGGGTGCTGCCGCTGTCCCACACGGTGACGTGGACGGACTCGGCGTCGCCGGCCAGCTCCACCAGGTAGGGGCCGCCGGAATGCCGCTCCGCGTTGGTGGCCAGCTCGCTGACCACCAGCAGGATGTCCTGCATCTGTTCCGCGCCGACCGGGGCGTACCACTCGGCGGCGAGCTGGTGCAGGAAGTCGGCCGTCAGCCGGCGGGCGGCGCCGATGGTGCCGACCGAGCCGTCGTAGTGCGCGGCCCGGTGGTGGGTGGCGGCCTGCACCGGCGGCGGCATGGCCGGCGTACGCCGTTTGATCCCGATCATGTCGCTCCTGCCGCCGTGATGGCCCGCGGGCCCGAACACTGAGGCCTCTCCTACCCTGGGGACACCGACCTATACCTGCCAGTAGCAAACCGCCGGTCGGCAGAGCAGGCCGCCGGTCACCCGATCGCGATCACCGGGTGCTGCGCCGGGTCGGCCCAGCGCAGCACATTGGTGAGGACGCTCTGCGGAATCGCGACACAGCCCGCGGTGGGCCCGGCCTTCGGACCGAGCGCGTGCAGGAAGATCCCGGCGCCGCGGCCCGGAACCGCGGGGTTGGTGTTGAAGTTGATCACCAGCGCATTCCGGTACTGCACGGGGTAGTTGACGAGGTGCTCGCTGCCGTGGTCGCCGGCCTCCGTCAGCGGGAAGCCGCCCTGCGCGGCCTGGCGCATCCGGTTGTAGTAGCGGGAGTCCGGGTCCTCCACCCACCAGTCCGCCGCGGTGACCCGGTGGTACGGCATCCGGGTGCCGGGGTTGGCGTCGACGCCGAAGCCCTGGGTGAGGGTGTAGGTGCCGCTGGGTGTCGTGTACGTACCCTGCTTGCGCGTGGCGCCGTCGGTGATGCCGTGCGAGCCGACCCGCGCGCCGGTGGTCACGTACTTCTTGATCCAGATGGCGCCGGTCTGCTGCCAGGCGATGACGGTCGCGTACGAACCGTGGGCCTGCACGCTGATCACCTGGTGGGCGGAACCGACCGTCACCGGCACCGGGAAGCGGGGCGGGGGAGTGGCCGCACCGTGGGCCGGTACCGACCCGAGCAGGGTGCCGGTGACGGCCCAGACGGTGATCGCGGCCACCGCGGCGGCCCGCCGCGAGCGGGACCTGAGTGATATGACGCGTCGTCCGACAGCGGTCCCGCCGAGGTGTGTGAGTCCCATCGGATCACTCTAGAGCGACATCGGGGCGCCGGCGTCACGAGTTCGGCCGGCCGGGTCGGCGACGGTTCGACGGACGCGGCCCGGAAGGACATGTTCCGGCGGCACCCGGCTCAGCAGGTGCCGGCGAGCATGCCCTCGCGCAGCCTGGCCAGCACCGAGCTGAGCAGCCGGGAGACGTGCATCTGCGAGACACCGAGCTCCGCGCCGATCTGGGCCTGCGTCAACTCGTCGCCGAAGCGCATCTGCAGGATGCGGCGGTCGCGCTCGTTGAGCTGCGCCACCAGCGGCTTGAGCGTCTGCAGGTTCTCGACGCCCGCCATGGCGGGGTCGAGATCGCCGATCAGGTCGGCGAGGCCGCCGCCCCGCTCGTCGTCCTCGGAGGCGGGCATGTCCAGCGATCCGGCGGTGTAGCCGTTGCTGGCCATCAGGCCGTCGACGACCTCGTCGGTCGTCAGGTCCAGATGGGCGGCCAGCTCGGCGGTGGTGGGGGAGCGGTCCAGCCCGGCGGACAGCTCGTCGATGGCCTTCGCCAGCGACAGCCGCAGTTCCTGCAGCCGGCGCGGAACGTGCACGGCCCAACTGGTGTCGCGGAAGAACCGCTTGATCTCACCGATGATGTACGGCACCGCGAAGGTGGGGAACTCCACCTCGCGTGACAGGTCGAAGCGGTCGATGGCCTTGATCAGCCCGATGGTCCCGACCTGGACGATGTCCTCGAAGGGCTCGGACCGGTTGCGGAAGCGCCGGGCGGCGAACTTCACCAGGGCCATGTTCAGCTCGATCAGGGTGTTCCGCGCGTACTGGTACTCGTGCGTGCCCTCTTCGAGCACCTGCAGCTGATCGAAGAAGATCTTCGAGAGCGCCCGTGCGTCGGTCGGGGCGACCTTGCCGGCGTCCTCCACCCAGGGCAGCTCCGGCACCGTTTCCGGCGCCGTACCCGGCGCGACGGCGGTGCGCGATATGCCTTGTGCCCTGGCTGCTGCGCCCATGAGGTCGTATCTCCCTGTGATTCGCGTTCGCCGGTCCCGACGACACTCCGTCTGCCCGGGATCCCGCATCCCATGCCTGCCAAGGGCCCACGGCTTCTCCGAGAGAGGTCGGAAATCCGGAAGCATGAGCGGTTCACCTGAGGGCATGCGCTGGTCAGGAGGTTGATAACCATGGGTCCACTGCTTCTGGTCCTACTGCTCGCGCTGATTCTTTTCGGCGCCGGATTCGCCCTGAAGATCCTCTGGTGGGTCGCGGTGATCGTCCTGGTGGTCTGGCTGCTCGGCTTCGTGATGCGCGGTACCGGGGCATCCGGCAGCCGTGGCCGCTGGTACCGCTGGTAGCCGTGACGCACGAGGTGACCAACGAGTACCCGCACAGGTAGACGTACGGCAGGGGGCCCGGCAGTGACAACTGCCGGGCCCCCTGCCGTACTCGCCGTGCCCGGATGGGCACTGGGTGTATCCGGGAACGGTCAAAGCCCATGCCCCGCAAGGCTCTTCATGGCACGATGCTGTCTCCGCGATCACGCGCACCGCGAGGGGGACGGGCATGGTGCAGGCGCCGCCCCCTGGGTTGGGCGAGATCGACGCATTGGTGCATGAATGCTGGTCACGGCCGCCCCGGGCACAGGACCGCGCACTGCCGCTGATCGCCCTGCTGGGACGGCCCGGCAGTGGCAAGACGTTCGCGCTCGACCACTTCGAGGCGGTGACGCGCGGGGCCCCCGCCGCCCGGGTCGACTTCGCGGCGGCGGACGAACAGCGGCCGTACGAGGTGGCCGTGCATCTGGCGTTCCTGCTGGCGCGCAAGCACACCGGTATCAAGCCGCTGCGTTTCCCGCGGCTGCTGCTCGGGCTGCTCGCCGTGCAGCCCGAACTGTCGCTGACCGACCGGGAACAGGCCACCCGTGAACTGCGCAAGGCGTTACGCCAGGCCCGCAGCCGCGGCGCCGCGGTCGACGCCGGCGAGGGGATCAGCTCGATCGTCGACTCGCTCGGCCTGTCGCCGATCCCCGGCACCGACCTGATCATCGGCGTGCTGCTGCGCGGGTTCGAGTACATGCCGACCCGCACCTTCCTCAACCAGACGTACCACTGGTACGGCTCGCTCGGGCCGCCCACCGCGATGGACGAACTGGTCGAGCTGAACCTGCGCAGCCGCAGCACGGCGGAGGAACACCGGGAGGCGGTGGACCGGCGGCTGTGCGAGGCGTTCCTCGCCGATCTGCGCGCCGCGTACGGGCACGCGCGCCGGGACCACAACTGCCTGGTGCTGCTCGACAACATCGACCACAGCCACGGCACCCGCTTCCTGGACCTGCTGGTACGGCTGCGCGCCGAGCACGCGGTGTCGCAGCCGGGCAGGTACGACCCGCTGCTGATCGTGGCGACGAGTGCCACCACCCGCGCGGTGCCCGGCCCCGCCGACGGACGGCCCGGCGACCCGTACATCCAGGTCGCCGACCGTGCCTCGTACGCCGACTGGCGGCCGCGCACCGACGCCCCGCCCGCCGACTGGTGGTATCCGGTGCGGCTGCGTGACCTGTACGAGGTCGAGGTGTCGCTCGAGGCGGGACGCCATCCCGTGCACGCCACCCGGCTGGCCCGTGCCACCCCGCTGGTGCACCGGCTCACCTACGGCCACCCCTGGAGCGTCCAGCAGGTGCACACCGCCATCGGCGGGCTGCTCGCGGCGGGCGTCTCCGACCGAGATCTGTACGGCCTGCTGGACACCCCGGTGCCCCGGGACGGCGGCGATCCGGTGCGCAGGCCGCCGCTCGGCGCCGTCGTCCGCGACTACCTGCTCGACGGGCTGACCATCGACCAGCGGGCCGCCGCCGTACCGGTCGCCGCCGCCAGGACCCCGGCGGCGGCCGTCAACTCCGGGCTGCTCAACGAGCTGTCCGAGCACGCCCGGGACACCGTGATGCTGGAACTGCGCAACCAGCTGTGGCTGTTCGCGCCCATCCCCGAGGACGCCAACACCCGCGGCGGACGCGGCCCGTCCGGCTATCTGGTGGCGCCCGGTGCCCCCGAGGAGCGCCCGGTCCTGCACCCGTGGCTGCGACTGCTGCTGCTGGAGGAACTCGCCGGGCGGCCGGCTCCGGCCGGCGGACCGGCCGCCTGGCAGCACGCGCACCAGGCGCTGTGTGCGTGGCACGAGCGGCTCAGCCGTCCGCTGGACGCCCTCTACCACCGGCTCGCACTCAACGAACTCGACACGGTGGTCATGCATTTCGCGCGTGGCTTCGGCGCCGCCGACGCGGTGCCGTGGCTGCGCGAGCTCTATCACGTCACCGCGGCCCCGATGCACCGCGCGCAGCTCACGGACGATCAGCCGTCGCACAACGCGGGACAGCTGGCCCGTGAGCACGCGCCGGCCGCGTACGCCGATCCGGTCACCGGCCGTCCGCTGGCCGAGCTGGCGGCCGCCCTGTGGCTCGCGGGCGATCCCCGTAACCGGCTGCCACCGGGCCGCCCCGAACTCAACTACAAGATCAGCGCCATGTTCCGGCAGCTGGCGCTGGCGGCGGACGCCGACACCGACACGCTGTTGGACGAGGCCGCCCGGTTCACCGACTGAGGACCGAAGCCGGTCCGTCCGATCGATCCCTGCTGAGGAGGAGCGCGTGATGTCGACCCGGGGCCATTGGGTGACCGGCCGTCATCTGTGGATGCGGTGGCCGTTGAACGTGGTGCTGGCCGTGCTGGTGCTCGCACTCGTCGGTGGCACGCTCACCTGGACGCTGTGGCCGGAGGACACCTCGTGCGCCGACGGGGTCAGACACGTCGGGGCCGACCGCAGCTGCGTCGGGGTGACGGACGGCTCGTTCCACTTCTCCGACAACCTGGCGGCGGTCTCCGACCTGATCCGCACGCAGAACGCCGCGGTCGACCAGGACAACCGTTCCTTCGTCAGCATCGTCTACCTCATGTCCCTGGTCCCCGGCCCCAAGGACACCAACACCCCGGACTCCGTACGGCACGAGATCCAGGGCGCGTACGCGGCCCTGTACGAGAAGAACAACACGCTCGGCGGAGGCGACGTCCCCCGTATCCGGCTGCTGCTGGCCAACTGCGGCAGTACCGACGAGCAGCGGGACGCCACGCTGGAGGAGATCCGCAGCCGGGTGGGCCCGCAGCACATCGTGGCCGTCGCGGGGCTCGGCACCAGTACGGACGCGACCGCGCGGATGATAGGGAAGGTGACGGGCAACACGGACTCCGGCGGGCTGCAGCTCGGCGCGGTCGGCTCCGTCCTCTCCGCCGACACGCTCGCCGGGATTCCGGGACTGGTGCGCGCCGCCCCGACCAACACCGACGAGGCGGCGGCCGCCGCCTCGTTCCTGAAGCAGCCGCCGTACTCCGCGCTGAAGGTGATGGTGATACAGGACGCCCGGCCGGACGACCAGTACAGCCGCACCCTCGGCAAGGCGTTCCTGGCGGCGTTCCCGGAGGAGCGGCTGGTCGGCCAGGTCGAGCAGTACGACTCCTCGCAGGAAGGTGTCGCCACCGCGTTCGCGACCCGGATGGCGAACCTGTGCGCGGTCAAGCCCGATGTCATCTACTTCGCCGGGCGCGGGGTGAACCTGCCGAGCTTCCTCGCGCCGCTCAAGAACCGGCCGTGCTCCGCCCGCAAGCTCATCGTGCTCTCCGGCGACGATGCCTCGCAGGCCGCCCAGGCCGCCGGTTTCGACGAGATCAAGGAAACCCTGCGCAGCGGCACCGTCCGGCTGCTGTACACCGGTCTCGCCCACCCCGAGGCCTGGGAGAGGCGCCCCGACGCGTACTCGGCCGCGGTGCGGGACGACGTCGCCGTTCTCGGCAAGCACGGCTACTACCATGCGACGTTCCCGCTGGAGGGGCTCGACGACGGCCAGGCGATGATGGGCTACGACGCGGTCAGTGCGGCGGTCAAGGGTGCCCGTACGGTGGGGCGCTCCCCGGGAGCCAATGGCCGGGTGACCGGCTCGCAGATGATCCAGATCTGGCAGTCGCTGCACGGGGTCGACGCGGTGATGGGGGCGAGCGGGTACATCTCCTTCGCCAATGACGGCTCTCCGACGGACAAGGCCGTACCCGTCATCGAGATCGGTGCCGACGGCAAGGTCCACACCCTCGCCGTCTCCTCGCGCACCGGTACCCCGTTCATTCCGCCGAAGGACTGAGGGGGACGGGTGCGGCGGCCACCGGTATGGTGCCCGCCGCACCCGGTCGTGCGGTCAGGACGGGTAGAGCTGACCTGCCGGCACGATGCGCTGTGCCTCGTCGGGCGCGTACCAGAGCAGCTTCATGGCCGCCTCGCCGGTGCGCTCGGTGAAGTCGATACGGATCGAGTACTTCTTTCCGGCCTGCAGGGTCACGGTGCCGGTGTTGACGGCGGCATCGTGCGGTGTGGTGTTGCTGATGATCGGCTTGCCGTCGACCCAGACCTGCACCGTGTCGTCGGAGACGGTCAGGAAGGTGTACGTCTCGCTGTAGCGGGGCTGGACGGAGCCGGTCCACCGTGCCGCGAAGTTGTCGGTCGGGACGGCCGGGTCCGGTGAACCGAGGTAGCGCCAGGCGAAGTTGATCGTCCGGTCGGTCCGCGTCACCTTCGGCGCCCCGCTGAACGAGGTGTTGTCCCAGTACTGTGCGGTCAGCCCGGTGCCGGTACCGTTCGCCGGCTGCGGCGGGGCGTAGGTCAGCTCGATGACGGTGGCGGTCGCGTTGACCGCCGCTCCCGACGGTGTGATGTCGTAGCCGTCACCCGCGGCCTTCACGGTGACCTGCTGGCTGCTGCCCAGCACCCGCGCCCCGGTGATGGTCAGCGGCGCGGTGGCCTTCAGATGCAGCGGCTTGCCGGCGCCCGGCCAGGTGTAGACCGACGCCTCCAGCTTGTTGCCCGGTGCCGAGGCCACGGCTCCCCAGGCGGGAGTGGCCACGTTCCTGGCCGCGCCCGCGCCGTACACCGCGGCGCCCTGCCCGTTGGCGGAGAGCCAGGAGCCCATCGAGCGCAGCCGGTCGACCGCGCCCGAGGGCACCGCGCCGGTCTTGTCCGGGCCGATGTTGAGGAGGTAGTTGCCGCCGCGCGAGGCGATGTCGACGACGTTACGGGTCAGTGTGGTCGCGGACTTCCAGTTGGTGTCGTAACCGGCGTACCCCCAGTGGTCATTGAGGGTCATGCAGGACTCCCAGAGCTGCCCGCCGACCGGGGCCGAGGGGATCTCCTGCTCCGGAGTGCCGTAGTCGCCGTCCACGACCCGGCGCTTGTCGACCCGGTTGTTGATCACCAGGTTGGGGTCCAGGCCGTGCAGATAGGTCTGCAGCGCCTCGCCGTCGGCGGTCGACCACGGGTTCGTCGGGTTGTCGGTCGTCCACTCGCCGTCGAACCACAGCACCGCCGGGTGGTAGTTGTCGACGAGCTCCTTGAGCTGGGCGTACATGTCCTTCTTGTACTGCGGGAAGTCGGCCGTGAAGTTCGGGTTGTGCCAGTCCCAGATCGAGTAGTACAGACCGAACTTGATGCCCTGGGAGTCGGCGGCGGCCTTCATCTCGGCCAGGATGTCGCGGCTCTTGCTGAACGACGAGTGGTCGCGCAGATTCCAGGTGTTGACCTTTGTCGGCCACATCGCGTAGCCCTCGTGGTGCTTGGCGGTCTGCACGATGTAGCGCTGGCCCGCGTCCTTGGCCAGTTTCACGATCGCGTTCGCGTCGAAGGACGCCGGGTTGAACTGTGCGGCGATGTCCTCGTACTGCGCCTTGGGTATGGCGCAGTTGCGCTCGATCCACTCGGCGTCCCGGCAGACCGAGCCGTCCGGGCGGGTGTACGTCCCCTGGAGCTGGGAGTAGGCGCCGTAGTGGATGAACATGCCGAAGTGGTCGTCGCGCCACCACTGGGTGCGGGCGCTGGTGAAGGGGTCGTCGTAGGCGTAGTTGGTGCCGGGGCCGGCGGCGGCCGGCGCGGCGGTGGGGGTCGCGGCGGCGGTGGCCGGGCCGCCGGTCAGGCCGATGGCTGTGACCAGGGCGACCACGAAGGCGAGTGCCAGGTGGAGGGTGCGTGCTGAGCGGCTCATGGGCATCTCCGTTGATGCGGGGACAGGGCTCATTCGCTGGACAGAACGATGGCAGGGCTATGACAGAACGCGAAGCTTTCATCCGATGTCTAGTGGTGGTTGACGACAACCGTCAAGAGAAGTTGCCGGATACACGCCGCTCCACGGCAATTCCCCACCACTCGCCCGCACATGAAGCGGGAAGTCATCCAATCTTTGGTGGGTGGCTACCAGGTACGCCCCGCCCGCAGCAGCTGGTCGCGGACCAGCGCGACATGCGGGAGTTCGCCGGACCCGGGGCGCTGGGCGAGGTAGGCGGTGTTGATGGGCGGGTCCTCGGGTTCGAGGAGTGCGACGAGGGCACCGGAGGCGAGTTCGGCGGCGCAGAGGTAGCGCGGCAGGACGGTGACACCGGCTCCCGCGACGACCGCGGCGAGAACGCCGCGAAGATCCGGGACGGTGATGGCGGCCTGGGCGGACAGCCGGGTGCCGAACACATGGCGCCAGTAGCGGCGGGCGATCGGCAGGTCCTCCGCGTAGGTGATCAGCGGAGCGGCGCGCAGCGCGGCCGGTCCCTCGGCAGCGACGGCGCCGGAGCCGATCCGCTCCGCCCAGGAGGGTGCCGCGACGAGGACGAACTCCTCGTCCATGAGCGGGACGGCGGTGACGCTGCGGCCGCGCGGCCGGACCGTCGAGATGACGAGGTCGTAGCGGCCGGCGCGGAGCCCTTCCAGCAGGTCGTCGGTGAGACCGGTGGTGATCCGCAGCCGCACTCCCTCGCCGGTCAGCGGAGCCAGCGCCGGGAGCGCCCGGAGGCAGAGCAGCTCGGCGGGCCCGGCCAGATGCACCGGCTCTGCGGGTATCCGCCGGTCCGAGTGGTCCCGGCCGGTGATCCCCGCGAGGGCGTCCAGCGGTGCCGAGACATCGGCCGCCAGCTGGTCGGCGACCGCTGTGGACGCGACGCCGCGCGGCAGCCGGTCGAAGAGCTGACGCCCCAGGCGCTCCTCCAGGGCCCGCACCTGGGCGGTCACCGTCGGCTGCGACAGGCCGAGCAGCCTCGCTCCCGCGGTGAAGGAGCCGGCACGGTGCACGGCCAGGAAGGTCCGCAGCAGGGTGAGGTCCAGGGGAGCGGGTACGGGCCCCGGGCCTGGTAGCTCCGATCCATCGGGATTCCTATGGCTCATGGTGGTGATTCTATTGGATTTCGATGGATCGGCGGCCTACGTTCGAGATCGACAGCGATCTGACACTCCACGTACGGAATGTCGGACCGTCGCCCCCACCGAGAGATGTGACATGGCAAAGATCCTGTTCGTGATGACCGGCGCCGACCACTGGACGCTGGCCGACGGCACCAAGCACCCCACCGGATTCTGGGCCGAGGAGGCCGTGGCTCCCTACCGTGCCTTCACCGGTGCCGGCCACGAGATCGTGATCGCCACCCCCGGCGGAGTCGTCCCCACGGTCGACCGGGGAAGCCTCGCGCCGGAGGTGAACGGCGGCCAGGAGGCGGCCGACGCGATCGTCGCCGAGCTCGCCGCGATGACCGCCCTGAAGAAGCCCGTCAAGCTCGAGGAGGTCGAACTGGCCGACTACGAAGCGGTCTTCTACCCGGGCGGCCACGGCCCGATGGAGGACCTGGCCGTCAACGCCGACTCGGGCCGGCTGCTGACCGCCGCCCTGGACTCCGGCAAGCCGCTCGGTGTGGTCTGCCACGCCCCCGCCGCGCTGCTCGCCGCCACCCGCCCCGACGGCACCTCGCCGTTCGCCGGCTACCGGCTGACCGGCTTCACCAACGTCGAGGAGACCCAGGCGGGCTTCGCCGACAAGGCGAAGTGGCTGCTCCAGGACCGGCTCGTCGAGATCGGCGCGGACTTCCAGGAGAGCGACGCGTGGGCGCCGTACGTGGTCGTCGACCGCAACCTGATTACCGGTCAGAACCCGGCCTCGTCCGTGCCGCTCGCCGCCGAGCTCCTCAAGGCGCTGGGCTGACCGTACGATGCCCACCGACCGGCTGACCGAGGTGCTCGACGCCACCTACACCTGCCTGACCAGGTACGGCGTACGGCGCACCACCATGGACGACATCGCCTCCACGATGGAGGTGTCCCGGTCGGCGGTCTACCAGTACGTCCGCGGCAAGGACGACGCCTTCCGCCGGCTCGCCGAGCGCCTGCACATCCGGGCGCTTGAGCGGGCCCGGCGGGCGGCGGCCGCCGACGCCCCGGCCCCGGAACGGATCCGCGGCATCCTGGCGGCCAAACTCGACCTGGTGCTGGAACTCGCCGGGGACTCCCCGCACACCGCCGAACTGCTCGACGAGAAAGCCCGGCTGTTCGGCGACATCTGCCACGGCTTCACCGCCGACCTGCGCGCCCTGCTGATCGGGGTGTTCGCCGAAGCGGGCACGGGTCCGCCCGACCCGGCCGACGCCGCCGACATCTGCCTCGCCCTGGTCATCGGACTGGAAGCCACCGAGGACGGTGCGCGGCTGCTCCGCCCGGCCACCGACGCCCTGCTGGCCGGGCTGCCGTCCTGACGTCCCGGCCGACCCCGCTTCCGGGCGGTCACTCCTCCAGGCCCTCCGGAAGGCCGCCGGTGTGCACCACGGCCAGTGACCGGGTGGCACGGGTCAGGGCGACATAGAGATCGCTGGCTCCGCGCGCGGAACCGGAGACGATGAGCGCCGGCTCGACGACGATCACCGAGTCGAACTCCAGCCCCTTGGCCTGGCGGGGTTCGAGCAGCACGAGAGACTGCGTCAGATCGGGCTCCTCGCCCGCCATCACCCCCGGGAGCTTCCCGGCCAGTGCCTCGTGCAGTGCCCGCGGCGCGATCACCGCGAGCCGGCCGTCGTCCGGGGTCTCCCGGGAGGCGGCCTCCGCGACCGTACGGACGAGGTCGTCCGTGACGCACACCCGGGGTCGTACTCCTGTCGAACGCACCGAGCGCGGCGGCTCGTACGACGGGTCGGCGGCCCTCGCCACCCCGGCCGCCAGCTCCATGATCTCGGCGGGCGTGCGGTAGTTGACTCCCAGCCGCACATGGCTCCAGCGGTCCCCGACGTACGGGTCCAGGATCTGCCGCCAGGAGTCGCAGCCCGCCGGATCGCCGGTCTGGGCGGGGTCGCCGACCAGGGTCAGCGAACGCGTCGGGCAGCGGCGCATCAGCAGCCGCCACGCCATGGCGGACAGCTCCTGCGCCTCGTCCACGATGATGTGGCCGAAGGCCCAGGTACGGTCGGCGGCGGCGCGTTCCGCGGCGCTGCGGCGGTCGGTCTCCTCGTGCCGGTCGGCGAAGCGCTCGGCGTCGATGAGGTCGTGGGCGGTCAGCACCTCGGACTCCCCGTCCTCGAACTCGAAGGAGCGCGAGCCGTAGGACAGTTCCAGTACCCCCTGGGCGTAGGCCACCTGCTCGCCGCGCTCCCGCGCCGCCGCGGCCCGCGCCGCCCGGTCGTCCTCGCCGAGCAGTTCGGCGGCCTCGTCCAGCAGCGGGATGTCGCCGACGGTCCAGCCGCCGCCGGTGCGGCGGATCAACTCGGCGTCCGCGTCCGGCAGCTGGACCGGATCGGTGAGGAAGTCTCCGACCAGCTGCTGCGGGGTGAGGTAGGGCCAGTACGCGTCGATGGCGGCGTGCACCGCGGGGTTGTCGTTGAGCTCGCGGCCCAGCTGCTCGACCTCCGCCGGGTCGAGGAAGTTCTCCCCGTCGTACGGGTCCGTGCCCAGCCGGTCGGCGAGCTGTGCGGTGAGCGCGTCGAGGACGAAGCGGCCGAAGTGGGCGCGGGCCAGGTTGTGCGGCAGCCGGGTCTGGCGCGCGCAGTGCCGGGCGTCCTCGGCGACGGCCCGCTCCAGCAGCAGCGTCTCGCGCTCGTGCTGGATGGGAAGGGCCGGGTCGGGGACGGTCTGCCGGTCGCGCAGCACCTTCGCGAGGACATCGGCCATGCCGGCCCGCCCCTTGACGGCGGCGGCCCCGGGGCTGTCCGTCCCCGTGGCGGCGACGCCGGGGAAGAGCTCTCCCACGGTCGACAGCAGCACACCGGTCTCGCCGAGTGACGGCAGTACCTCGCCGATGTAGCCGAGGAAGGCCGGGTTGGGCCCGACAATCAGCACCGCGCGGCGGGCCAGCTGCTCGCGGTACGCGTAGAGCAGATACGCCGCGCGGTGCAGCGCGACGGCGGTCTTGCCGGTGCCGGGCCCGCCCTCGACGACGAGCACGCCCCGGTGCGGGGCGCGGATGATCTCGTCCTGCTCGGCCTGGATGGTCTGCACGATGTCGGCCATCCGGCCCGTGCGGGCGGCACCGAGCGCGGCGAGAAGCACGGCGTCCCCGCGCGGGTCCTCGTGTCCCGTGCGCACCGCGTCGGTGAGGTCCAGGACCTCGTCGTGCAGTGCGGTGACGGTGCGGCCGACGGTGGTGAGGTGCCGGCGACGGCGCAGGCCCATCGGGGAATGCCCGGTGGCGAGATAGAAAGGACGTGCGACAGGGGCCCGCCAGTCCACGACGAGCGGGGTCCGGTCGGCGTCGTCCTGCCGGATTCCGATACGGCCGATGTGATGGCGTATGCCATCGGCGAAGTCGATTCGCCCGAAGCAGAGCCCGGACTCCACGGAATTCAGCGCGGAGAGCCGGTCGGTCCGCTCGGTGGCGATCACATCGCGTTCGAGGCGGGCCTGGAGACCCTTGCCCACCTGGGTAAAGGATGCCTGGAGTGCGGCCTCGGCCTGCTCCCGGAGCGTGTCGAGGCGCTCGTAGAGCCGTGAGACGAATTGCTGTTCTTTCTGCAATTCCTCGGTTGACAATTCAGCTCCTGACGCGGTACAGTGTGCGCATAAGACTTCTCCGCGCTGTTTTGACGCGCGAAGACATGAAACACCTAATATACGCAAGGAATTACCCCGGACGTCAATACGTCCGGGGTAATTCCTTGCCCGGAATCATTTCGGGCGGCGCGGCATCCGTCAGCGGGAAGCGGGGGCGGCCCCGGCCGGACCCGGTGAACCGGGCTGGTCCGCGTCCCTGCCGGTCGCGGCCGGGCCGACCAGTTCCTTGAGGACGTCGGCCATGGTGACGAAGCCGATGCTGCGGCTCTGCTCGTCGACGACCGAGGCGAGGTGGGCCCGGCCGGCGCGCATGGCGGTGAGGACGTCGTCGAGGGGGCTGGCCGCGCTGACCGTGGTGATCGGGCGCAGCGCCGTACGGGGGAAGGGCCGGTCGCGCGGCTCGGTGAACAGGGCGTCCTTGACGTGCAGATAGCCCAGCACCCGGCCGTCGCCCTCCGCCACCGGGAAGCGCGAGAAGCCGGAGCGGGCGGACAGCTGCTCCAGATCCTCGGGAGTGATGCCGAGCGGGGCCCGGACGACGCGGTCGGTCGGCAGCGCGACCTCGCCGACGGGCCGGCGGCCCAGCTCCAGGGCGTCCTGCAGCCGTTCGGTGGCCCGCGAGTCCAGCAGTCCCGCCAGACCGGCGTCGGTCACCATGCGGGACAGCTGGGCGTCGGAGAAGACCGCCGCGACCTCGTCCTTGGTCTCCACCCGCAACAGCTTCAGCAGGGTGTTCGCGAAGGCGTTGATGGTGAAGATCACCGGCCGCAGCGCCCGGGTGAAGGTGACCAGCGGCGGGCCGAGTGCGAGCGCGCTGCGCGCGGGTGCGGCGAGGGCGATGTTCTTGGGGACCATCTCGCCGATGAGCATGTGGAGATAGGTGGCGACGGCCAGGGCGATCACGAAGGCGATCGGGTGGATGAGCGCGTCGGGCACGTTGACGGCGTGGAAGACCGGTTCCAGCAGATGCGCGATGGCCGGTTCCGCGACGATGCCGAGCACCAGGGTGCAGACCGTGATGCCGAGCTGGGCGGCGGCGAGCAGCGGGGACAGATGCTCCAGGCCCCAGATGACGCTGCGGGCGCGCCGGTCCCCTTCGTCGGCGCGCGATTCGATCTGGCTGCGGCGTACGGAGATCATCGCGAACTCGGCGCCGACGAAGAAGGCGTTGACGACGAGGGTCAGGGCGCCGATGAGGAGTTGCAGGACGGTCATCGGGTGCTCTCCCCGTTCGGTGCCGACGGGGTGTCGGAGGCGGGCGGTGCGACGATCCGGACGCGTGAGGCGCGCCGGCCGGCCGCCTCGGTGACCTCCAGCCGCCAGCCGTCGAGTTCGACGGTGTCGCCGGTGGCCGGGATCCGGCCGAGGCGCTGGGCGACGAGTCCGGCGAGGGTCTCGTACGGGCCTTCGGGCGCGTGCAGGCCGATCTCCTCCAGCTGGTCGTCGGTGCGGGTCGCGCCGTCCGCGTCGTAGGTCCGCCGGCCGTCGGCGTCCTCGCCGGTGAAGGTGAGGTCGGACAGCTCGTGCGGGTCGTGCTCGTCGCGGACCTCGCCGACGACCTCCTCGACGATGTCCTCCAGGGTGACCACACCGGCCGTGCCGCCGTACTCGTCGATGACGACCGCCATGGACTGCTTGCCGCCGAGCCGGTCCAGCAGCCGGTCGACGGTCAGCGATTCGGGCACCAGCAGCGGTTCGCGCAGCAGCGAGGTGACCGGGAAGCGCGGGCGGCGCCCGGCGGGAACGGCCAGTACGTCCTTGATGTGGGCGGTGCCGATGACGGAGTCGAGGGTGCCGCGGTAGACGGGGAAGCGGGACAGGCCGGTGGCGCGGGTCGCGTCGGCGACGTCCTCGGCGGTGGCCCGCGAGTCGAGCGCGGTGACCTGGACGCGCGGGGTCATCACGTTCTCCGCGGTGAGTTCCGACAGGTTCAGGGTGCGGACGAACAGCTCGGCGGTGTCGGCCTCGAGCGTGCCGGCCTTGGCGGAGTGCCGGGCCAGCGCCACCAGCTCCTGCGGACCGCGCGCGGAGGCCAGCTCCTCCGCGGGCTCCAGCCCCATCCGGCGCAGCATCCGGTTGGCGGTGTTGTTCAGATGCCGGATCAGCGGGCCGAACGCGGCGGTGAAGGCGCGCTGCGGGGCGGCGACGGCTTTGGCCACCGGCAGCGGCCGGGAGATCGCCCAGTTCTTCGGGACGAGTTCGCCGACGACCATCAGCATCACGGTCGACAGCGCGGTGCCCAGCACCAGCGCGGCGGAGGAGGCCGCGGAGTCCGGCAGCCCGGCGGCCCGCATCGGGCCGGTGAGCAGTTCGGTGATCGAGCCCTTGGAGAGCATGCCGATCACCAGGCCGGTGACCGTGATCCCCAACTGCGCGCCCGACAGCTGGAGCGTCAGGGTGCGGACGGCCTGCAGTGCGGCGGAGGCGCCGCGCTCACCGGCCTGCTCCGCACGTTCCAGCTCACCGCGTTCGATCGTCGTGAGCGAGAACTCGGCCGCGACGAAGACACCGCAGGCGAGGGTGAGCAGCAGAGCGACCACCAGGAGGAGCACTTCGGTCATCGGGTCACCTCCGTCCCATGATCGGGCAGAGGTGGTCGGTCCGCACGGCGCCGGCTACTGGGAGGTTCGTCCATGGAGGGACGCTCACACCTTTCCTGGAGGTCGTTCCGTCGGAGGACTCGATCACGCTCATAGTAAAGGAAAGGCAAAGGCGCGGCGTGGCGCGGGGCCTCCGGAGCGCCCGGCGGGTCGCTCCCGGCGCCACGCGCGGGCTACCCCACGGTGTTGCGCGAACTCGTTCCGTGATCGCCCCAGGTCACTGTTTCACGCCGTTTTCGATCATGTGGGAAGGGTCGCGAGGAGGCTTCCGGTGAGGGTGCCGAGGGATAGGGTGGAGGCTTCCCGCGACCCGCCCCGGAGGTGCCTGCCCGGTGTCCGACAGCTTTGTCCACCTGCACAATCACACCCAGTTCTCGCTTCTCGACGGCGCGCAGAAGCTGCCCATCCTCTTCAAGAAGATCGAGGAGGAGGGGATGCCGGCCGTGGCGATGTCGGACCACGGCAACATGTTCGGCGCGTACGAGTTCTTCCAGGTGGCGAAGAAGGGCCCGGTCAAGCCGATCATCGGCATCGAGGCCTATGTGGCGCCGTCCTCGCGGCGCAACCGGAAGCCGGAGTTCTGGGGCCCAGGCGGGCAGCGGGCCGTCTCGGACGACGGCGAGGGCAGCAAGGACGTCAGCGGCGGCGGCCGCTTCACCCACATGACGATGTGGGCCGAGCACGCGCAGGGGCTGCGGAACCTCTTCCGGCTCTCCTCGCTCGCGAGCTTCGAGGGCTTCTACGGCAAGCCCCGTATGGACCGCGAACTGATCTCCCAGCACGCCTCGGGGATCATCGCGACCACGGGCTGCCCGTCGGGCGAGATCCAGACCCGGATCCGGCTCGGCCAGTTCGACGCGGCCCTCCAGGCGGCCTCCGACTTCCAGGACATGTTCGGGCGGGAGAACTACTTCCTGGAGCTGATGGACCACGGCCTGGACCTCGAGCGCAACGTCCGCGAGGACCTGCTCAAGATCGCCAAGGAGCTGAAGATCCCGCTCCTGGCGACCAACGACTCGCACTACGTGCACGAGAGCGAGGCCGACTCGCACGACACTCTGCTGTGCGTCGGCGTCGGCAAGAACAAGGACGACCCGGGCCGCTTCCGGTTCAACGGGACCGGCTACTACATCAAGACCGCGGCCGAGATGCGGGAGCTGTTCTCCGAGCTGCCCGAGGCGTGCGACAACACGCTGCTGATCGCCGAGCGCATCCAGGACTACGACGAGGTCTTCGCCGAGGTCAACCAGATGCCGCAGTTCGTGGTGCCCGAGGGCGAGGACCAGGAGTCCTGGCTGCGCAAGGAGTGCATGCGCGGCCTGGCGATGCGGTACGGCGACCCCATCCCGGACGCCGTCATGGAGCGCTTCGAGACCGAGATGAAGATCATCGGTCCGATGGGGTTCTCCAGCTACTTCCTCGTCGTCGCCGACATCTGCAAGTACGCCCGTGACAACGACGTGCCCGTCGGCCCCGGCCGTGGCTCCGCGACCGGTTCCATCGTCGCGTACGCCACCCGCATCACCGAGCTGTGCCCCCTGGAGCACGGGCTGCTGTTCGAGCGGTTCCTGAACCCCGAGCGCATCAACCCGCCCGACGTCGACCTCGACTTCGACGACCGCCAGCGCGACCGGATGGTGCGCTACGTCACCGAGAAGTACGGGGAGGAGTACACCGCCCAGGTCAACACGTTCGGCACCATCAAGGCCAAGGCCGCGGTCAAGGACTCCTCCCGGGTCCTGGGCTACCCCTTCGCGATGGGCGACCGCATCACCAAGGCGATGCCCGCCGACGTGATGGGCAAGGGCGTCCCGCTCACCGGCATGTTCGACCCCTCGCACCCCCGCTACGGCGAGGCGGGCGAGATCCGGCAGATGTACGAGAACGAGCCGGACGTCAAGCGCGTCATCGACACCGCGAAGGGCATCGAGGGCCTGGTCCGCGGCACCGGTGTGCACGCGGCCGCGGTGATCCTCTCGAAGACACCCCTGCTGGACCTGATCCCGATGCACCGCCGGGACAAGGACGGCGTGATCATCACGGGCTTCGACTACCCCAGTTGCGAGAACATGGGGCTGGTCAAGATGGACTTCCTGGGTCTCCGGAACCTGGGCATCATCCATCACGCCCTGAAGATCGTGAAGGAGAACCGGGGGGTGGACCTCAAGACCGAGACCATCCCGCTGGACGACGCCACCACCTACGAACTGATGGCCCGCGGCGACACCCTGGGCGTCTTCCAGCTCGACGGCGGCGCCATGCGCGCCCTGCTGAAGCTGATGGAGCCCACCCGGTTCGAGGACATCGCCGCCGTCCTCGCCCTGTACCGGCCGGGCCCGATGGCCGCCAACGCGCACACCAACTACGCGCACCGCAAGAACGGCCGCCAGGAGATCGAACCGATCCACCCCGAGCTGCGCGAAGCGCTCGACCCGATCCTGGGCACCACGTTCCATCTGCTCGTGTACCAGGAGCAGATCATGGCCATCGCCCGGGAGCTGGCCGGCTACAGCCTCGGCGGCGCCGACCTGCTGCGCCGCGCGATGGGCAAGAAGAAGCCCGAGGTGCTGGCGGCCGAGTGGGAGAAGTTCCACGGCGGCATGCAGACCAACGGCTACAGCGAGGAGTCCATCAAGGCGCTGTGGGACGTCATGCTCCCGTTCTCCGGCTACGCCTTCAACAAGTCGCACACCGCCGGCTACGGACTCGTCTCGTACTGGACCGCCTACCTCAAGGCGAACTACCCCGCCGAGTACATGGCGGCGCTGCTCACCTCGGTGGACGACGACAAGGACAAGGCCGCCATCTACCTGGCCGACGCCCGCAAGATGGGCGTCAGGGTGCTGCCCCCGGACGTGAACGAGTCCACCGCCGACTTCACCGCCGTCGGCGACGACGTCCGGTTCGGCCTGAAGTCCGTGCGCAACGTGGGCACCAACGTCATCGAGTCGCTGGTCGCCTCCCGCAAGTCCAAGGGCAAGTACACGGCGTTCAGCGACTTCCTCGACAAGGCCGAGATCACCACGCTCAACAAGCGCGCCGTGGAATCCCTGATCAAGGCCGGCGCCTTCGACTCGCTCGGACACACCCGCAAGGGCCTGTCCGCGGTCCACGAGGACGCCATCGACGCGATCATCCCGGTCAAGAAGGCCGAGGCGTACGGGCAGGACGACCTGTTCGGCGCGCTCGACAGCGGGGACGACGGCGGCGGCAGCGGCTTCGGTCTGGACTTCAAGATCGGCGAGGACGAGTGGCCGCGCAAGCAGCTGCTGTCGACCGAGCGCGAGATGCTGGGCCTGTACGTCTCGGCGCACCCGCTGGACGGGGCCGAGCACATCCTCGCCCGCAACCGCGACACCTCCATCGCCGATCTGGTCGCCTCCGGGCAGACCCAGGGAGTGGTGAAACTCGCGGGGCTGATCACCACCGTCGAGCGGCGGATGACGAAGCAGGGCAACGCGTGGGCGATCGTGCACCTCGCCGACCGTGACGCGAACATGGAGATCTGCTTCTTCCCCGCCTCCTACCAGCTGGTGCAGCACGCCCTGATCCCGGACACCGTGGTCGCGGTGACCGGACGGATCAACGACCGCGACGGAACGATCAACATCGCCGGTCAGGAACTGATGGAGCTGGACATCTCGTCGGCCGAGTACGGCGGCAAGCCTCCCGTCCAGCTGTTCATGCGGGCCCACAAGCTCAACCAGCCGACGATCAACGAGCTCAAGCGGATTCTGCGCGCCCACCCGGGCGACAGCCCGGTGCGCATGCGGGTCCGCGGGCCGGAGAAGACCACCGTCTTCGAGCTGGGGTTCCTGGTGAACCACGAGACCATCGCCTCCGACATCAAGGGCTCCTTCGGCGCCGAGAGCTGGCTGGGCGTGGCATGACCCGCGAGTGGTTTCCGTCCCGTCCGCTTCCGGGCTGACGGGACGGAAACCACTGGCCGCGGGGGCGGGCCGGCTGTTTGACTGCGCCGCATGAACGACCTTCACATCCGCGCGGCGGACCCCTCGGACATCGCGGCCGTACTCGGCTTCTGGCAGGTGGCGGCCGAGGGCGCCAGCATCAGTGACGACGAGCAGGGCGTGGCCCGGCTGATCGCCCGGGACCCGGAGGCGCTGCTCCTGGCCGAACGCGACGGTGTGCTCCTGGGGTCGGTGATCTCCGGATTCGACGGCTGGCGGTGCCATATCTACCGGCTGGCCGTGCACCCCGGCGCCCGGCGCCAGGGGATCGCCGCGGCGCTGCTGGCGGCGACGGAGGAACGCTTCGTCGCGCTGGGCGGGCGGCGGGCGGACGCGATGGTCCTGCAGCGCAACGAGCTGGCGCACCACGCTTGGAAGGCGGCCGGCTATGGCCCCGAGGAGCCGTGGCGGCGCTGGACCAAGCCGCTGAGGTAGCCGCCGGCCGGCGGGATCCGCCGCGGCCCACTTGCCGCTACTAGCGGATCGGCGCTAGCTTGTAGGTATGGCCAAGACCCAGTTGAACGTGCGGGTGGAAGAGTCCACCGCCGAAACGGCCCGGGACCGGGCTTCGCGCCGGGGCATCAGCGTGAACCGGTACATCGAAGAGCTCGTCCAGCAGGACGCGGGTGAACGCGGACGCACCTTCGTCGAGGCCGCGGCCGACTTCATGAAGAGTTACGAGTCGGTGTTCGCGGAGGAGTTCGGCACGGAGCGCGAAGGCAGCCGTTGAGCCTGCGTATCGACCTGGCCTGGCTGCTCATGGTCGCCGAGCACAACACCCCGGGCGACCCACAGGTCACCGACTGGGGCGCGCTGCTCGCGGCGGTGAGCCGGCACCAGGCGGAGATCTTCGGCACCCCCGTCTACCCCGACCCGCACGACCGCGCCGCCGCACTGCTGCAGATACTCGTGCACGTCCCCGCCCTGGAGCGGTCCAACGCGATGTTCGCCTCGGCGGTCGCGTATGCCTACCTCGTCGCCAGCGGACTCAAGGTCACCACCTCACCGGAGCAGGTCCGCGATCTGGCCCGGCTGGTCAAGGACGGCTCCGCCGGCGTCGGCCGGATCGCGGACGAACTGCGCGGCTGGGGCGGATAGCCGGATAGCCGGACGGGACTTTCGCAACACGCCCTAGCCGCGTCCCTCGGTCCGGGTGAACTCCTCGGCGTCCCAGACACCGCCGAGCTGCGGGGCCAGCCAGCCCGGCGCGGCGGCGCGGAACTCCTCCGGGGTGAGGGTGCTCGCACCGGCCGGGACCGCCCCGAGCAGCGGCACCCCCGCCGACTCCGGGAGGTCGGTCAGGTTGCAGCGGGCCGCCAGGTCCGGTTCGGCCGGCCAGCTGCCGACGATGAGTCCGGCGCACCGCAGGTCCCGCGCGGCCAGCGCCTCCGTCGTCAGCGCGGCCGTGTTGAGCGTGCCGAGACCGACGGGCACCACCACGAGTACGGCGGCGCCGAGCAGCTTCGCCACATCGGCCAGGGTCGAGCCGCCGTCGTCGAAGCGCACCAGCAGTCCGCCCGCGCCCTCGATCAGCACCACGTCGTGCACGGCGGACAGCTTCGCGGCCGCCTCGGCGATCTCGGTCGGACGCACCGGGTGCAGTCCCGCCCGCCGGGCCGCGGTCGCGGGCGCCAACGGTTCCGGGTAGCGGGCGAGTTCGACCGCGGTGACCCCGCCGGCCAGCCGCGCCACCTCGGCCGCGTCACCCGGCTCACCCTCCGCCAGGCCCGTCTGGGCGGGTTTGAGCACGGCGACGCTCAGGCCCTGCGCCAGTGCGGCCGCGGCGACCGCCGCGGTCACCACCGTCTTCCCGATCTCCGTGCCCGTCCCCGTGACCGCCAGTACCGCCATGTGACCGCTTCCTCCTCGTGTCGATGCCGGACGGCGCGCCGACCGCTCCGCGCCGACCGCCCCCGGTTGTCAGCCCGCGCGCGCGGCCGCCAGGACCGCCGCACAGATCCGCGCCACGTCCTCGTCCCCGGTGACGTAGGGCGGCATGATGTACACCAGATCACGGAACGGGCGCAGCCACACACCCGCCCCCACCGCGGCCCGGGTGGCCGCGGCCATGTCGATCTGATGGTCGAGCTGGACGACCCCGATCGCCCCGAGCACGCGCACGTCCCGAACGCCCGGTAGCGCGGCGGCGGGCGCCAGTCCGTCGAGCAGTCCGGCCTCGATACGTTTGACGTCGCCCGCCCAGTCCTGCGACAGCAGCAGGTCGATCGAGGCACACGCGACGGCCGCCGCGAGCGGGTTGCCCATGAACGTCGGGCCGTGCGCGAGCACCGGGACCTCGCCGCGCGAGATGCCGTCGGCGACCCGGGTGGTGCACAGCGTCGCCGCCATCGTCAGATAACCGCCGGTCAGCGCCTTGCCCAGACACATCACGTCGGGCGAGATCCCGGCGTGCTCCGCCGCGAAGAGAGCGCCGGTGCGGCCGAAGCCGGTGGCGATCTCGTCGAAGACCAGCAGCACGTCGTGCTCGTCGCACGCCTCGCGCAGCACCCGCAGATAGGCGGGGGAGTGGAACTTCATCCCGCCGGCGCCCTGCACCACCGGCTCGACGATCACCGCCGCCAGCTCATCGGCGTGACGGCCGATCAGCTCCCGCAGATGGGCCACGTAACGCGGGTCGGGCTCGGCGTCGAAACCGGACGGCGGCGCGTCGGCGAAGACCTGCCGGGGGAGCGCCCCCGACCACAGTTCGTGCATCCCGCCGTCGGGGTCGCACACCGACATCGGCTGCCAGGTGTCCCCGTGGTAGCCGCCGCGCCAGGTCAGCAGCCGCTGCTTGGCCGGCCGGCCCAGCGAACGCCAGTACTGCAGGCACATCTTGACCGCGACCTCGACCGACACCGAGCCGGAGTCGGTGAGGAAGACATGGCGCAGCGGCTCCGGGGTGATCTCCACCAGCCGCGCCGCGAGCCGGACGGCGGGCTCGTGGGTGAGCCCGCCGAACATCACATGGCTGAACCGGTCGAGCTGGCCGCGCGCGGCCTCGTTGAGGACCGGGTGGTTGTAGCCGTGGATCGCCGACCACCAGGACGCCATGCCGTCGATCAGCTCGGTCCTGCCCTCCGCCGGGGCGGCCAGCCGCAGTCGGACCCCGGACGCCGATGCGACGATCAGCGGCTCCTGACGGCCGGGCATCGGCCCGTAGGGATGCCAGACGTGTTCCCGGTCCAGTGCCAGCAGCGCCTCGGGGGTCAGCGCCACCGGAGCCGGCGGCGTGATGAGAGGCTCAGGCATTGGGCGGCAGGTCCGTTCCCGCTCCGCGCCGGCGGACGGCGACCAGTCCGGTGCGGGCGGCACCCGCCGGGACCGGCTCCTGGTCCGGTGCGCCCGCGGGCTCCGCCACCGGCTCGGGTGCGCCCTGCGCCGCGCCGCCACAGGGACCGCAGCCGCCGCCGTCGGCGTGCGAACCGCAGCCCGCGTCCTCGTTCTGCGAGCCGCAGCCGCCGCCCGCTTCGTGCGAGCCGCAGCCGCCGCCGGCGTGCGCCACGTCCGCGCGGTGCTGGGGGAGCGTGACCGTACCCGCGCCCTCCACCTCGAAGCCGGCGTCGGCGATCATGTCGAGGTCGGCCTGGCCGGCCTGGCCCTCGCTGGTCAGATAGTCGCCCAGGAAGATCGAGTTCACCAGGTGCAGCGCGAGCGGCTGCAGGGAGCGCAGGTGCACCTCGCGGCCGCCGGCGAGCCGGACCTCCACGTCGGGGCAGACGAACCGCACCATCGCCAGGATCCGCAGGGCGCGCTGCGGGGTGAGGTTCCACTCCTCGGCCAGCGGGGTGCCCTCGAACGGGATCAGGAAGTTGACCGGCACCGAGTCCGGGTCCAGCTCACGCAGCGCGAACACCACGTCCACGAGGTCGGCGTCGGACTCGCCCATGCCCGCGATCAGACCGGAGCACGCGGACAGCCCGGCCGCCTGTGCCTGCTGCACGGTGTCCACCCGGTCGGCGTACGTGTGCGTGGTGGTGATACCCCCGTACGTCGCCTCGGAGGTGTTCAGATTGTGGTTGTACGCGTCCGCGCCGGCCTCGCGCAGCCGGTCCGCCTGACCGGCGGAGAGCAGGCCCAGGCACGCACACACCTCGATGCCCTCGTTCTCCTCCTTGATCGCCTCGATGGTCCGGGAGACCCGGTCCACATCGCGGTCCGTGGGACCGCGCCCGCTGGCCACCAGGCACACCCGCTTGGCCCCGCCCGCGACACCGGCCGTCGCGGCGGCCGCCGCCTCGTGCGGCTTGAGCCAGGTGTACTTCAGGATCCCGGCCGTGGAGCCGAGCCGCTGCGAGCAGTACGAGCAGTCCTCCGGGCACAGCCCGGACTTGAGGTTGACCAGGTAGTTGAGCTTCACACGGCGCCCGAACCACTGGCGCCGCACCTTGCCGGCCGCGGTCACCACATCGAGCAGGTCATCGTCGGAGGTCGCCAGTACGGCAAGCGCCTCATCCCGGGTGGGCAGCTCTCGGCGCAGCCCCTTGTCCACCAGCGTGTTCAGCAGATCCATAGGGGCGATCCTGGCCCACCGAGGGGCCGAGAGCCAATGATGGACCGCACAACAGGGGTGGCTATAGGTGTGTGTATCGCCACACCCTGTCCGGGCGGCCCGACCAGTACGTTGCTGCCAGGCCCACCCGCACCTCCGCACCGCACCGCCGGACCCGCCAGAGCCCGCCCCGCCGACCCCAGGGACCCCGATGAGCCGCGACCCGTTCGACTGGATCGACGCCCACGCCGAGCGGCGCCGCGAGGCCGGCCTCGTCCGCACCCTGCGACCGCGGCAGGCGGAGTCGACACTGCTGGACCTGGCGGGCAACGACTACCTCGGACTGGCCCGGCACCCCCAGGTCACCCGGGCCGGGGCCGACGCCTGCCTGCAGTGGGGCGCGGGCTCCACCGGTTCCCGGCTGGTCACCGGCACCACCGAGCTGCACACCGAACTGGAGGCGGAGCTCGCCGAATTCTGCGGGTTCGAGGCCGCCCTGGTCTTCGCCTCCGGCTACGCCGCGAACCTGGCCGCCGTCACCGCGCTGACCGGGCCCGGCACGCTCATCGTCTCCGACACCTCCAACCACGCCTCGCTGATCGACGGCTGCCGGCTGTCGCGCGCCGACACCGAGGTCGTCGCGCACCGCGACACGGAAGCGGTGCGCAAGGCGCTGGACGCGCACGACGGGCCCGCCGTCGTCGTCTCCGACTCGGTCTTCTCCGTCGACGGCGACGCGGCCCCGCTCACCGGACTGGCCGCCGCCTGCCGCGAGCACGGCGCGGCACTGCTCGTGGACGACGCCCACGGACTGGGCGTCCTGGGCGAGGGCGGCCGGGGCGCGGCCTGGGCGGCGGGCCTGGCCGGCGCGCCGGACGTGGTCGTCACCGCCACGCTGTCGAAATCGCTCGGCAGCCAGGGCGGAGTGGTGCTCGGCCCGGCCCGGGTGATCGAGCACCTGGTGAACGCCGCCCGCACCTTCATCTTCGACACCGGGCTCGCGCCCGCCGCGGCGGGCGCGGCGCTCGGCGCGCTGCGCCTGCTGCGCGGTGAGCCGGAGCGCGCGGAGCGGGCCCGTGCGGTGGCCCTGCAGCTGTACGACCGGCTGACCGCGGCGGGGCTGCGGTCGGCCCGGCCGGACGCCTGTGTGGTCGCGGTGCGTGCCCCGTCGGCCGGGGCGGCGCTCCAGTGGGCGGCGGACTGCAGGAACGCAGGCCTGGCGGTGGGGTGCTTCCGCCCGCCGTCGGTGCCCGACGGCATCTCGCGACTGCGGCTGACCGCCCGCGGCGATCTGACGGATCAGCAGATCGCCGAGGCGGTCGGGGTGATCGTGCGCGCCGCGCCGCGGGACTCAGCCCGGTCCGGCGAACTCACCGGCGCGTAGCGCCCGTACGAAGTCGTCCCAGGCGGCCGGCGCGAACAGCAGCACCGGTCCCTCGGGGTTCTTGGAGTCGCGCACGGCCAGCTGTCCTGCGGACAACCGGGCCGTTTCGACGCAATTGTTGGCCGCGGTGCTGTAGCTGCTGCGTTGCCACCGCGTCGCACAAAGAGTTGTGCTGGAGGAAACGTACCGAGGCAGTACCGACATATGGTGCCTCCTTACGCGCCTTTGCTGTTCCCGGAGCCGATCCAGGAGTCGTTCCCGGAGCCGATCCCGGAAATGAACGCCAATGAGTCGTCGTACGACAGGGCGTGGGAGCGCAATCGATCGAACGCGGCGCTGTAGGCCCTGAGATCCTCTTGTCGATCCACATAGAGACTACTCGTCAAATGGTCGATAACAACAACGTCCAGATCGGCAATGAGCGGGAATGAGAAGATTACGAAAGATCCCGTAACACCTATGTGGCCGCCCGCGGCGAAGGGCAGAACCTGCAGCCGTATCCGCGGCATCCTGGCGGCTTCCGCGAGGTGTCGCAACTGCGCCCCCATGACCGGTGCTCCGCCGACATTGCGCCGCAGCACCGCCTCGTCGAGCAGAGCGTGCAGCTCCAGCGGGGAATCCTGCTCCAGCACGGCCTGCCGGGCCGTCCGCACCTCGACCAGGGCGTCGACCTCCCGTGCCCCGAGCTGCGGGAGGACCGAGCGGGTGAGCGCGCGGGCGTACGCCGGGGTCTGCAGCAGGCCGGGCACCACGCTGTTCTCCATGGTGCGCGCCCGGCAGGCGCCGGTTTCCAGACTGATGAAGTCGCGGTACTCCGGGGGCAGTACGTCGCGGAAGTCGTGCCACCAGCCGCGCTGGGTACCCTTCCCGGCCAAGGTCGCCAACAGGTCGCGCAGTTCACGGTCGCGGACCCCGTAGATGTCCAGCAGACAGGCCACGTCCTCCGGCCGCGCGCTGCTGCGGCCGGTCTCGATACGGCTCACCTTCGACTGGTGCCAGCCGGCCCTGCGGGCGGCCTCGCCGCTCGTCATCCCGGCCAGATCGCGTTGCCGCCGGAGTTCCGCTCCGAGCTTTCGGCGTCGTACCGCGGGGATCTGTTGCATCGCGCGCCGCCCTTCCTGAAGGAACTTTTCAGACCGTCACCAGTGCGACAGTCTGCGCCTGAATACGTTCTCGCGTAGCAGGGTTCACCGCTTTGAGCGACAGATATATGCATATCGCTGTGGATCGGCCGCAATAGCGGCACCATAGGTGGCACTCTGGCGCGAAGTAGCCGTCCGCGGCTCCCTGCGGGCAGACCGCACGACGGAGTCTCGGGGCACGGCGGGAAAGGGACAGCGTCGCCATGGCAGACCTCCAGGAAGCATCCGTCACCCTGCCGAGCGACCCCGCCTCGGTCACCACGGCCCGCCGGTACGTCTGCGGGCTGCTGGCGGACTGGGGGATGCCCGAGAACGCGCCCGCAGTCGACGCGGTTCGACTGATCGTCTCCGAACTCGCCACCAACGCCGTGCTGCACACCCTCGGACAGTCACCCACCTTCACCGTGGACGTCCAGCTGGAGCGGTCCGAGCACCTGCGGATCGGGGTCACCGACAGCCATCCGCGCTGGCCGCAGCGGCTGCCGGCCGCCGTCCAGCAGGACAACGGGCGCGGCATGGTCATCATCCGCCATCTCACCGCGGAGTCCGGCGGCCGGCTCTCGGTGACCCCCACGCCGGACGGCGGCAAGACCGTCTGGATCATGCTCCCCTGGGCGGTCCCGGTGCAGTGACCGGTGTGGCCGCGAGCGGTGTGCCGCGATCGGGGCGCCGCGACCGGTGTGCCGTGATCGAGGTGTGGGAGCCCGGCCCGGGAACGTCAGCCGTGGTCCGCGACCAGTAGCGCCTCCGCACCCACCGGGACGTATCCGGCGGCCAGGAAGGCGCGCACGCTGGAGGCGTTTCCCGGGGCGATCTGGGCCCACAGCGGACGGCCGCCGGGCACCAGGTGGCGGGCGGCGCGGGCGAGGCGGCGGCCCAGGCCCGTTCCGCGCGCGCCGGGGTCGACCTCCAGGGCCGCTTCCCAGCGGCCGCCGACGCCGCGGCCGATCAGCACGGTGCCGCCGGGTGTCGTCCAGGCCCGTACGTCGTCACGGCGCTGCAGCGCCCGGACGATCCGCGGATGGGCGCGGTCGGTCGCCGGCTCCAGTCGCAGATCCGGCGGCCCCGGCAGCGGCTGGGCGAGCACCATCATGTCGATGTTCTCCACCCGCCGGCCGACGCGCCGGCCCAGGGCGTCCAGGAACGCCGGGCTGAGCGGCGCGGCGAGATCGCCGGGGGTCAGCAGACCGCGCATCCAGTCGTGGTCGGTATCGGTGAACACGACGGCGTGCGCGGCGAAGGAGAAGACCCCGGCGTCGCGCTCCGAGGGCTGCGGCACGAGGGTCACCCCGCCGTCCGGGGCGGGCAGGACGCCCTTCTCCACATCGGCCAGGATCCGCGGCAGGCTCATGCCTGAGCTGCTTCAGCCGCCTGGGTCGTCCCGGCCGCCGCCCGGGCGCGTTCGGGGGCGCTGCGCTCGACGCAGAACTCGTTGCCCTCCGGGTCGGCCATGTACACCCATCCCGTTCCGTCCGGCCTCCGCTGGTCACTGACCACTGTCGCGCCCAGCCCGGTCAGCCGCGCGACCGTCTCGTCGCGGGTACCGGTGGGCGGCTGGATGTCCAGGTGCACCCGGTTCTTGGCCGACTTTCCTTCGGGCACCCGGATGAACAGCATTCCGGGGACACCCGGTTGGCCCGGATCGATGAGCACCTCGGAGTCACCCGGGTCGGAGTCCTCCAGTATGTAGCCGGTCAACTCGGACCAGAACACGGCGAGACGGTACGGATCGGCGGCGTCGAAGGTGATGTGGTGGACGGGGTTGAGATAGGTCATATACGGCTCCCGGCCGGAGGGTTGGTCCCGAGCGGGGTCAACATATCCGTCCGGCAGGCGTCCTTGCCGGGAATATCCGCCCGCTCCGCCCGCGTCGCCCAACGGCCGCGCGGGGCCCGGACGGCCGGGCCCCGCGGTGCGTCAGCGGACCCGCCCGTACCAGACACTGCCGGTCCAGATCTTCTCCAGCCGGACCCGGGTGCCGGTCTTGGGGGCGTGCCAGATCTTGCCGCTGCCGGCGTAGATGCCCACGTGGTAGACGCTGCTGCCGGTGTGGAAGAACACCAGGTCGCCGGCCTGGCGGCTCGAAGCCGCGATGTGCTTGGTGCTGTTGTACTGGGCGCCGGTGGTGCGGGGCAGCTTCTTTCCGGCTTTGTTGAACGAGTACAGAGTGAGTCCGGAGCAGTCGAAACGGTTCGGCCCCGCGGCGCCGTACTGGTACGGAGAGCCCTTCTTCGACGCCGCGACGCTCAGGGCCTTGGCGGAGGCGGTGGCCGCGTCGGCGTGGGCGGCGGTGGCCGGCAACAGGGCGGGGACCGCGACAGCGGCGGCGGTGAGGACCGAGGCGGCCCCCAAACGGGACAGACGTGTGGACATGCCGAACGTGGCCATGCGAAACCCTTCGTCGTCCGCTTGCGAAGGATGACCTGTCGGGTTCGGGCAGGCGAAGAATCCCGGCCGCTGACGCGGCTTCACCCCAAGGGGACGGCCTGGATACCGCTGGGCCGGCCCCGTCGTGCCTGGGTCCTCCGTTCCTGCCGTTGCAGTGTCGACCGGGCATCCGGGCGGCGGCAGGATTGGGCGTCCGCTCGGACCGCCCCACCACGGCGGCGGGGTCTTGTCGTCGAAGGGAGCATGACTCACGAATGCCCTCGGATCGGTACACAAACGGCCTTATGTGATTCTCGTCACCAATCACCTATTTGGGTGGACGGAACGCCGACCGCTGCCGTTTCCGCCCGGGCGCACGCCGGTTGACCTGGGGCGGAAGCACCGACCATGACGGGCGGACGTCGCAAGTCGGTGCTGCAACATCCACCCGTCACGCGCAAGGGTGACTACTCCGAACGTGCGGCCGGATGTCGCCCCCGATGGGCCGTTCAGTGGCCCGGCGGAGGCGGGACGACCACCAGGGACGTCCGCCGCTCACCGTCCAGGACGCGCAGCGCCCTGCCCAGCGTGCCGGTGTGCACCTCGGTCTCGCCGCGGTCGTGCATCACCGCCAGCGCCTCGCGCAGTGCCGTCGCCCTGCCGACCAAGGCCTGGGCGGCGCGCAGCGCGCCGTAGGTGTCGCGGGAGCGGGACGGGTTGATCCGTCCCAGCAGGTCCACGATCTCCAGATAGCGGTCGACGAGTTCGCCCTCGGAGCGCGTCAGGGCCGGCAGCGGCGGCAGTTCCGGCACCACCGGTGTCACCGGATGCCGTGTGTGGTGCCGTTGGTCTTCCGGCTGAGGGTGACGCGGTCGACGACGCCGTAGGCCAGCGCCTGCGTGGCGTCGAGGATCATGTCGCGCTCGATGTCGGCGCTGACCCGCTCGGGCTCCTGTCCGGTGTGGCGCACCAGCAGCTCCTCCAACTTCTCCCGGGTGCGCAGCAGTTCCCGGGCCTGGATCTCCAGGTCCGCGATGGTGCCCTGCACTGCCTGCCCGAACGACGGCTGGTGGATGAGGACCCGTGCGCCCGGAGTGATCATGCGCTTGCCGGGGGCGCCGGCGGCGAGCAGCACGGCGGCGGCCGAGGCCGCCTGGCCGATGCAGACCGTGGACACGTCGCAGGTGACGAACTGCATCGTGTCGTAGATCGCGGTCATGGCGGTGAACGAGCCGCCGGGGGAGTTGATGTACAGCGAGATGTCCTGCCCGGGTGCCGAGCTCTCCAGATGGATGAACTGCGCCATGACGTCGTTGGCGGAGGTGTCGTCGATCTGGGTCCCGAGGATGACGACGCGTTCCTGCAGCAGCTTGGAGTACGGGTCCATGGTGCGGGTCCCGGAGCTGGTGCGTTCGGTGAACTCGGGCAGGACGTAGCGGGCGGTGGGTCGGATCATGGCGGCACCTCCATGTAAAAAATGTACAGGACGTACATCTCGATATGATGGGGAGCATGGCCCATGAAGTACCGGTGACACAAGCGCGTGCGGAGCTCGCGGAACTGATCAACCGCGTTGTCTACGGCGGTGAGCAGGTGGTGCTGACGCGCCACGGCAAGCCGCTCGTTGCTCTGGTCTCCGCCGCTGACCTGCAGCGACTGCGCGATCTTGATGCGGCGACCGAGGAGCCGGTGATCAGCACGGTCTCCTCGTTCGGCTCCCGGGCGTCCGCCACGGGCGAACGCCGCCGCTTCGGCATCGCCGCGGAGCACCGCGGCCCGGACGCCGGAGATCGGCGTCCGGGCCGCGAATGAGACGGTCGGAGCGGTCGTCGTACAGGTGGTGCGGTGTGCGCTCGCGCGCCCGTGCAGCGCGCGCTCAGTGCGTCAGAAGGTCAGCTTCCAGCTGTTGATGTAGCCGGTGTCGACGCGGGCGACGTCCTGGACCTTGAGCTTCCAGACGCCGTTGGCGACCTCGCTGGAGGCGTTGGCGGTGTACGTGGTCACGACGTTGTCGGCGGAGTCCGAGCCGCTGGAGTTCTTCAGGCGGTAGGTGCTGCCGTCGGGAGCTACCAGGTCGATGACGAGGTCACCGCGGTAGGTGTGGACGATGTCGACGCCCACCTGCAGGGTGCTGGGCGCGTTGCCCGCGATACCGCTGACGGTGACCGACGAGGTGACGGCAGCGCCCGCGTCCGGGATGGCGACGTCCGTGGTGTTCTCGAAGACCGTGCCGGTCGGCGGTGTCGTGGTCCCGGTGCTCAGGTTCCAGACCGCGTACGCGATGGCGTCGCTGTTGTTGTCCAGCGCGCTGTCGTTGAGGTTGGCGGAGGTGTCGCACGAGCGGTGGTAGCAGGCGTCGAACGCCTGGCCCGAGGTGCCGCCCCACTTCTGTGCCTGCGCCGCGGTCTTGGTGTAGTCCGCGCCGCTGAACAGCCCGCCGACCGGCACACCCGCGCTCTTGAACGGGGCGTGGTCGGAACGGCCGTCACCCTCGGTCTCGATCTCGGTCGGGATGCCCCTGGTGGCGAAGAAGTCCTTGAAGACCGTCTCGAGCGGCCCGTTGTCGTCGTAGACGAAGTACCCGGGGTTGGGCGAGCCGATCATGTCGAAGTTGAGATAGGCGTCGATCTTCGACCGCTCGGCGGCCGGCAGGTTGTTGACGTAGTACTTGGAGCCGATCATCCCCAGCTCCTCGGCGCCGAACCAGCCGAACCGCAGGTGCTTGGTGGGCTGCAGGCCGGCGCGCGAGACGGCGAGGGCGACCTCCAGGGTGCCCGCGGTGCCCGACCCGTTGTCGTTGATGCCGGGTCCCGCGGTGACGGAGTCCAGGTGCGCACCGCTCATCACCACATGGTTGGCGTCGCCGCCCGGCCAGTCGGCTATGAGGTTCCAGCCGGTGGCGCCGCTGCTGGTGAACTGCTGGATCGTCGTGGTGTAGCCGGCCGCGTCCAGCTTGCCCTTGACGTAGTCGAGTGAGGCCTTGTAGCCGGGCCGTCCGTGGGCGCGGTTGCCGCTGTTCGCGGTGGCGATGGACTGCAGTTGGGTCAGGTGCGCCTTGACGTTCGCGACCGGGATGTCCGGTGCGGCGACGGTCGGCGCGGGGGAGGCCGGGGCCGCGGCAGTGGCCGCGGGCGATGCGCCGATGAGGGCCGCCGAGAGCGCGGTGACCGCGCCGATGGCGGTCAGGGCATGGCGCAGCGTCAGTCTTGTGGACACGTGGTGCTCCGTTTTCCGTGGTGGGGGCGCGGAACGAACGAGGCACGCCGCGGCGTCGACCACGGCGCGCAGGAGCGTCTTCTGGCCAGAAGTCTCTTTGATGCGGACATGATGATCCGGCGGTCCCGGATGAGGCGTCAAGGGCGATAACCGGACAGGAAGTTCCGGTGAACGGACGAAGCCAGGCAAAGGCGTTGCAAAGGAATCGCAAAGACGCTCCAGGGACCCACGACACGGCAGGCCGCCCGAACCGCGGTGCCGGCTCCGACCTGGGCACTGCGCGTAACGTGAGTTAACGCGGGTGAAACGCCGCCGAACTAACGTTCCGCACCCGATCGACTGTGAGGTGTGGCCGTGCAACTGACCCCCCATGAGCAGGAGCGCCTGCTCATTCACGTCGCCGCCGATGTGGCGGACCGGCGCCGCGCGCGCGGTCTGCGGCTCAATCACCCCGAGTCCATCGCGCTGATCACCGCGCACATCCTCGAAGGTGCCCGCGACGGCCGCACCGTCGCCGAGTTGATGGCCTCGGGCCGCACGGTGCTGAGCCGGGCCGACGTCATGGACGGCATCCCCGAGATGATCCCGGACGTGCAGGTCGAGGCCACCTTCCCCGACGGGACCAAGCTGGTCACCGTGCACGACCCGATCGTCTGACGAGGAGGCCCACCGATGATTCCCGGAGAGATCCTCCATGCCGACGAGCCCGTACCGCTCAACGAGGGAAAGCCCGTCACCCGGCTGACGGTGCTCAACACCGCCGACCGTCCGGTCCAGGTCGGCTCCCACTACCACTTCGCCGAGACCAACCCCGGTCTGGACTTCGACCGCGCGGCCGCCCACGGCCTGCGGCTGTCCATCGCCGCCGGCACCGCCGTGCGCTTCGAGCCCGGTATCCCGGTCGCGGTGGAGCTGGTGCCCATCGGCGGTGCGCGCATCGTCGCCGGGCTGCGCGGCGAGACCGCGGGAGCCCTCGATGGCTGAACTCACCCGAGCCGTATACGCCGACCTGTTCGGCCCGACGGCGGGCGACCGGATCCGGCTCGCCGACACCGACCTGCTGATCGAGGTCGAACGCGATCTGTCCGGCGGCCCGGCCGGCTCCGGCGACGAGGCGGTCTTCGGCGGCGGGAAGGTGATCCGCGAGTCCATGGGCCAGTCCCGGGCGACCCGCGCGGAAGGCACCCCCGACACCGTCATCACCGGCGCGGTCGTCCTGGACCACTGGGGCGTCGTCAAGGCGGACATCGGGATCCGGGACGGCCGTATCGCCGCGATCGGCAAGGCCGGGAACCCCGAGACGATGGACGGTGTGCATCCGGACCTGGTCATCGGACCCGAGACCGAGATCATCGCGGGCAACGGCAGGATCCTCACCGCCGGAGCGGTCGACGCGCATGTCCACTTCATCTCGCCGACCGTCGTCGACCAGGCCCTGTCCGCCGGGGTGACGACCATCGTCGGCGGCGGCACCGGCCCCGCCGAGGGCACCAGGGCCACCACCATCACCCCCGGACCCTGGCACCTGGCCCGGATGTTCGCGGCGCTGGAGGCGTATCCGGTCAACATCGGGCTGCTCGGCAAGGGCAACACCGTGTCGTCCGAGGCGATGTACAGCCAACTGCGCGGCGGAGCGGTGGGATTCAAGATCCATGAGGACTGGGGGGCGACCCCGGCCGCGATCGACGCCTGTCTGACGGTGTGCGACGCCACCGGAGCCCAGCTCGCCATCCACACCGACACCCTGAACGAGGCCGGCTTCGTCGAGGACACCCTCGCCGCCATCGCGGGCCGCGGCATCCACGCTTACCACACGGAAGGCGCGGGCGGCGGGCACGCACCCGACATCATCACCGTCGTCTCCCGGCCCAACGTCCTGCCGTCCTCGACCAATCCCACCCGGCCGCACACCGTCAACACCGTCGAGGAGCACCTCGACATGCTGATGGTCTGCCATCACCTCAACCCGGCCGTCCCCGAGGACCTCGCCTTCGCCGAATCGCGCATCCGGCCCTCGACCATCGCCGCCGAGGACTTCCTGCACGACCTCGGCGCGATCAGCATCATCAGCTCCGACTCCCAGGCCATGGGACGGGTCGGCGAGGTCGTGCTGCGGACCTGGCAGACCGCGCACGTGATGAAGAAGCGCCGCGGCTCATTGCCCGGGGACGGTCGCGCCGACAACCACCGGGCTCGTCGCTATGTCGCCAAATACACCATCAACCCGGCGGTGGCGCAGGGCCTGGACCAGGAGATCGGCTCCGTCGAGACCGGGAAGCTCGCCGACCTCGTCCTGTGGGAACCGGCGTTCTTCGGCGTCAAGCCGCTGCTCGTCATCAAGGGCGGCCAGATCGCCTACGCGCAGATGGGCGACGCCAACGCCTCCATTCCCACCCCCCAACCGGTGCTGCCGCGGCCGATGTTCGGCGCCGTCGGACGGGCACCGGCCGCCAACTCCTTCAACTTCACCACGCAGACCGCGCTCGACGACGGCCTCCCGGACCGGCTCGGCCTGGGCAAGCGGTTCCTGCCGATCCGCAGCACCCGAGCGCTGACCAAGGCCGACATGCGGGAGAACGACGCCCTGCCGCGGGTCGAGGTCGACCCCGACACCTTCACCGTGCGCATCGACGGCGAGGTCGTCGAACCGGCACCCGCTGCCGAACTGCCCATGGCCCAGCGTTACTTCCTCTTCTGATGACGCCGAGTGCCACGGTGACCGCGACGGCACCGGCCCCCGCCGCCAGGGCCGCGCTGCTGATGCTGGCCGACGGACGGTTCCCGGCCGGCGGCCACGCCCACTCCGGAGGCGGCGAGGCAGCCGTCACGGCGGGTCTCATCCATGACCCGGCCAGTCTCGCCGCCTTCTGCCGGGGCCGGCTGCACACCTCGGGGCTGGTGGCCGCCGCGCTCGCCGCGGCGGCGACCACCGGACTCGATCCGCTGCTGCTCGACGCCGCGGCCGACGCCCGCACCCCGTCACCCGCACTGCGCGCCACCGCCCGCAAACTCGGCCGGCAACTGATGCGCGCCGCGCGGGCCGCCTGGCCCGCCGCGGAACTCACCCGGCTCGCCGCC
>NZ_JAAGLX010000042.1:0-72681 GCF_010548325.1 Streptomyces sp. SID13666
ACGACCGGCTCGGCCGGCCCAAGCGCCGCGCTCGCCGCCACCACGGGCCCCGTCCCGCGCCGCGTCGCGGCGCTCCTGCACGTCACACCGCCGGCCGGACTGCGGCAGGCCCGTGGCCGGCGCCTCGTGGCCGCCTTCCTCGCCGGCTGTCTCCTGGTGTCCGCGGCGGCGGCCGTCGAGGCCGCCACCGACCTCCACGAGAGCGTGGAGATCGCCCAGGGCGAGTAGCTCCCGGTTCTCCCGCTCCCGGCTCTCCCGCAGAATGGGAGACCGGGTGGGAGAGCTGAAGGGCGAGGCGGCGGACGTGGCGGACGTGGCGGACGTGGCGGAGAACGACGTGGCAGACGTGATCGAGCGGGCGTACCTCCGCGCGCTCAACGCGGCGGACGCCGACGCCGAGGACGCCGTCGACCTCAGCGCCTCGGCCCTGGCCGCCGCCGGCTCCGGTCCCGCCGCCTCGGGAGCCGCTTCCGCCGCGAACGACGCGCTGCTCGCGCTCACCGACCGGCTCGTACGGTCCTGCTGGACCCGCGGCTGGCAGCCCGCCGACGTGGTGCGTATCGCGCGCCGCAGGCTCACGGACGGGCACGCCCGCCTCGCCGCCGACCTGATCACCGCCGAGGCCCGCACGGCCCCCGCGGCGGCCGCGTCCAAGGACCCGCGCTGGGCCGCCCAGCTCGCCGAGCTGGCGGCGGCCGGCCCGTGGAACGGCGACGGCACGCTCCTCGCCGCCCACGGCCGCCGCGAACGGCTCGACGGCTTCTCCGCCGCCGTCTCCGTCATGGAACTGCTGCGGCTGCTCGGACGGCTGCCCCGCATCACGCCGGTGGCGGCGCCCACGGCGGCCGGCGCAGCCGCCCACCGCCACGCGGCCCCGCTGCTCGGCCGGATCCGCGCCCTGCTCGCCAAGGCCGAATCCACCGACTTCCCGGAGGAGGCCGAGGCCCTCAGCTCGAAGGCCCAGCAACTGATGGCCCGGCACAGCATCGACGAGGCCCTCATCGCCTCGGACGCGGGCGCGGGCGGCTCCGACGGTCCGGGAGCCTGCCGTATCGGCATCGACCAGCCCTACGAGGGCGCCAAGGCGCTGCTCCTCGACGCCGTGGCGGCGGCCAACCGCTGCCAGGCGGTGTGGGCGGGCGACGTCGGCTTCTCGACGGTCGTCGGTTTCGAGCCCGACCTGGAGGCCGTCGAGCTGCTCTACACCTCGCTGCTCGTCCAAGCGGACGCCGCCATGCTGCGCACCGCGAAGGGTGCGGGGAACGGCTCGGGGAAGGGCCGCAACGGCAAGGCCCGGCACGGTGGTTCGCGCTCCAAGGACTTCCGGCAGTCCTTCCTCATCGCCTACGCCGGCCGTATCCGCGAACGCCTCGCCGACGCCACCGAGCAGGCCACCCACGCCCCCGACCTCCCGGCGGAACGCCTGCTGCCGGCTCTCGCCGCGCGGGATGTCGCGGTCCGCGACACCACCACCCGCATGTTCCCCACCACCACCTCGCACCGGCTCAAGGGCCGCGACCACGAAGGCTGGACGCACGGCACCGAGGCGGCCGACCGCGCCGTACTCGGCGGCCGCCAGTAGCGCTTTCCGAGCCCGTTCGGTCCGTCAGCCCGTCAGCCCGTCAGGTGCCGTGCCTGCGTCACCGCCTGGGAGAGGTCCCGGACGGCCGGGTCCTCGGTGCTGCTCGCCAGGGTGGTGGCGTGCTCGGCGAGGACCGGCAGCTCCGGGGCGCCGGGGAGGCGGTCGGCGTCGCCGCGGTTGCGCAGCCAGTCGGCGAAGTAGGCCGCCAGGGCGTCGACCTGCAGCCGCTTCGGGGCGGCGGTCCAGAGCGGGGACGTGAGCGCGGCGGCCTCGATCGTGCCGGACTGCTCGTGCGGAGCCCGGGTGGACGGGTCGAGCCACCGGACGGTGGCGGTGGCGACGTGGCCCGAGGCACCGGGCTTGAGGTGGACCGAGTACAGGGCCGTGACGGTGTGCCCGGGGCCGACCTCGCCGCCGTCCACCGCGTCGTTGCGGAAGTCCCCGTTGGCGACGGTCCGGTCGTCGAAGCCGATCAGCCGGTACTCGCTGACGGTCTGCGGGTCGAAGGCGACCTGAGCCTTGGCGTCGCGGGCCCTGAGGTCCACATTGGCGGGCAGTTGCTCGGTGAAGAGCTTGCGGGCCGCTTCGGGCTCCGAGACGTAACTCGTGTGCCCGTCGCCCTTGTCGGCGAGCTGTTCCATCAGCTTGTCGCCGTACTGGCTGCCCACGCCCACCCCGAACAGCGTGATGCCGTGGTCGTGCCGGGCCGTCCCGATCCGGTCGAGGATCGCGGCGGCGGTGGTGTCACCGGAGTTGGCGAGGCCGTCGGAGAGCAGCACGACGCGGTTGGTGACGCCGGGCCGTGCGGCCTTGACCGCCTCGTTGTAGCCCGCCTGCACGCCTGCGGCGAGGTTGGTCTCGTCGCGCGGCTCCAGGCCGTCGACGACCGAGTGGATCCGGCCGCGGCTCTCGACGCTGCCCAGCCGGGTCATCGGCAGTTCCACCCGCGCCTCGCCGCTGAAGGTGACGATGGCGAGGGAGTCCTCCGGGCGCAGCGAGTCGATGGAGCTGCCGAGCGCCTGCTTCACGAGGTCGAGCCTGCCGGGCTCGGCCATCGAGCCGGAGACGTCCACGACGAACGTCATGGCGGCGGGCGGCCGGCTCCCGCTCTGCGCGGAGCGGGTCGCCAGGCCGACGCGCAGCAGCGACCAACTGCCCTCGCTGTCGGTGCCCTTGACGTCGTTCGGGGTGTCGCTCCTGGTGTCGTTCTTGGTGTAGATGCCCTCGCCGTCCGTGCGGGCGCCGTCGGTGGTGACGGTGAATCCGTCGCCCTCGGGCTGCGGGTAGTCCTGCCGGAAGCTGTTGACGAACTCCTCCTGGCGCACGGTCTCGGGGGCCGGCAGCCGGCCGCCGGCCAGGGTGCGTCGGGCGTAGCCGTACGAGGCGGTGTCGACGTCCAGCGCGAAGGTGGACAGATAGCTGGGCACCGCCCGGCTGTGCTTCTGCGCTTCGCCGGAGCTGTCCTTGGCCGCTCCGTCCGGGGCCGCCGACGCGGCAGGTCCGCCGTTCAGGTTCGGCGGTGCGGGCGCCGGTCGTACGGGGGCTCGGTCGGCGCTGCCGTTCCGCGACGCGTCGGGGGTTCCGCTGCTGCACCCGGCGAGCAGCAGCCCGCCGGCGACCGCCGCCGCCACGGCGACCCGGCGCGCGTTCCCGGCCCGCTTCCCCGCCCGCTTGCCGTCCTGCGTTACGGAACGCGTCCCGTCCTGCGTTCCGGAGCGCGTCCCGTACCCCTTGCCGTACCGCTGCTCGTACCGCTTCATGCGATTCCCCCACGGACTCGTCGGCCTTTGCCCCTGTGACGAACGCCGGCCCGTGACGGAGGCATCGGAGGAATTGCGGAAGCGTCTCGATGGGGCAACGACCGGTCGGTATGCCCCGGGTCGTCCGGGAGTGGGCCCGGTACTCCGCCCGCGGACCCCGTTTCCCGCCCGGCGGATCCGGCCGGACGAGTCTCCGCCCACTAGTAGACACGGCGTCAACAAGCTGCCATCGTGACCGCCATGTCGCAGCGATGGGTCACGGCCTCGGACGGCGTCCGGCTGGCCGTCTACGAACACGGCGAACCGACCGCACCGACGGTCGTGTGCGTGCACGGCTTCCCCGACGACCACGGTGTCTGGGACGGCGTCGTGCGGCGCCTCGCGGACCGCTTCCACGTGGTGACGTACGACGTGCGCGGCTCCGGGGCTTCCGGCGTACCGCGCAGGAACCAGGACTACCGGCTCCCGCAGCTCGCCGCCGACCTCACCGCCGTCGCCGACGCCGTCAGCCCGGACGCGCCCGTGCACGTCCTGGCGCACGACTGGGGCTCCGTGCAGAGCTGGCACACGGTGACCGTGCCGGCGACCGCCCACCGCTTCGCGTCGCTGACCTCGATCTCCGGCCCGGACCTGGACCACACCGGCCGCTGGTTCCGGGCGCAGCTGCGCCCGAGCCCGCGCAAGCTCCGGCACTTCACCCGGCAGTCGCTCGCCTCCGGCTACGTGGGCTTCCTCCATCTGCCCGGCATCGCGGAACTCGCCTGCCGCGCGGGACTCCTCGACGCGGTGACCAAGGCCGCGCAGCGGCTGGAGACGGGTGAGCCGCCGGCCGGCTACGGCCCGGGACTGGCCGCCCGCAACCGTGCGGGACTCAAGCTCTACCGGGCCAATGTGCTGCCCCGCACCCTCCGGCCCCGGACCCGCCACGCCGCGCTGCCCGCGCAGGTCCTCGCGCCCCGGCGGGACATGTTCGTGCTCGTGCCGTGGCAGACCGAGATCACCGACTGGGCGCCGGACACCGAGATCCACATCGTGGACGGCGGGCACTGGCTGCCCGCGTTCCGCCCCGATCTGGTCGCGGAGTTCACGGCACGGCTCATCGACCGGATCGACCGGACGCCGGGCGTGACGACGCCCGAGCGGACCGCCGCAAGGACGACCGCCGCACGGAAGGCAGGGCAGGAATGACCGCGACCGAACCGGACAACCTGGTTCTCACCCCCCGCGACGTCCAGTGGGACTGGACGGGCCTGCCGATGCACTACATCGACGGCGACCCGTTCACCACGCACTTCGCGAACGTGCTGAACATTCTGCTGCCCGAGGGCGAGGACTGGTTCATCACGGTCTTCCAGCAGGCCGTCCCGATGATCAAGGACGACCGGCTGCGCGAGGACGTCATCGGGTTCATCGGCCAGGAGGCGACGCACTCCGCCTCGCACCAGACCGTCCTCACGCACTTCAGGAAGGTCGGCTTCGACACCTCGCCCTACACCGATCAACTGCGCTGGTTCTTCAGCAAGATGCTCGGCGACCGGGAGCTGACCGGGAAGAAGGCGCAGGGCTGGATCATCGACCGGATCGCGATCATCGCGGCGATCGAGCACGTCACCGCGTACCTCGGTGACTGGATCCTCAACGCCGAAGCGATCGACCGCACCGACCACAACCCCGAGATCCTCGACCTCTACCGCTGGCACGGCGCGGAGGAGGTCGAGCACCGCGCGGTCGCCTACGACCTGTTCACGCACCTCGACGGCCGCTACCGCAACCGGGTCCGCGCCCATGTCGTCGCCTTCCCCGTCCTCGTCTACTGGTGGGTCCGGGGCCTGCGCTACCTGATGGCCGCCGACCCCGAGCGCATCGCGGGCCGCGACAAGCCGCGCTTCCGCGACTGGTTCCGGGCCTCGCGCAAGGGCGTGCTGCCGAGCCCGAAGAGCCTGGTGCGGCTGTACTTCGGCTATCTGCGCCCCGGCTACCACCCCTCGCAGTACGGCTCGACGACCCAGGCCGTCGCCTACCTCGCCGCCTCGCCCGCCGCGCGCGCCGCCCACCGCTGACCTGTTCCACTCGTCGAAGGACCGAACGTGAGCACCGAGACAGAGACCGGGACAGAGACCAGGACCGGGTCACGGACCAGGACCGGAGCCGGGACCGGGGACGACCTGCGGACGCCGCCACCACGCAGCGCCACCGACCCGCGCCCGGACCCGATCCTCGCCCTGCTGGCGCGCGTCACGCCCTTCCTGCTGTGGCAGAGCGCCCGCCGCAAGCGCCGCGAGCCGCGCCCGGTCGACCGCTCGCTGCGGCTCGTCGTCACCGAGGTGCGGCAGGAGGCCGAGGACGTCGTCAGCCTGCGCTTCACAGCAGCTGACGGCAGCCCGCTGCCGGGCTGGCACCCGGGTTCGCATCTGGACCTCGACCTGCCGTCGGGGCGCCGCCGCCAGTACTCCCTCTGCGGTGACCCCGCCGACCGGACCACGTACCGGATCGCCGTACGGCGCCTCGCGAACGGCGACGGCGGCTCCCGCGAGATCCACGAGACGCTGACCCCCGGCACCGAACTGCGCGCCCACGGCCCGCGCAACGCCTTCGCCTACGCACCGGGCGGCGCCTGCCTGTTCATCGCGGGCGGCATCGGCATCACCCCGATCCTCCCCATGGTCCGCGCCGCCGCCGCGGCGGGCGCCGACTGGCGGCTCGTCTACACCGGCCGCAGCCGCGCGACCCTGCCGTTCCTCGACGAGATCGACGCCATCGGCGCGATGGCCGGTGCCTCCGGCCGGGTCACCGTCCGCACCGACGACACGGACGGCATCCCCACCCCCGAACAACTGCTGTCCGGAGCGGGCCGCGGCACCTCCGTCTACTTCTGCGGACCCCCGCCCCTCATCACCGCCGTGCGCGACGCGTTCCCCACGACCGGCGCCGGCGGCCTCCACTTCGAGCGCTTCGCGGCGGCCCCGGTCGTCGACGGCACCCCCTTCGAACTCCAACTCGGCCCCGACGGCCCGGTCCTCCCCGTCCCCGCCGACCGCTCCGCCCTCTCCGTCCTCGCCGAACAGCGCCCCGAAACCGGCTACTCCTGCCGCCAGGGCTTCTGTGGCACCTGCCGCCTCCCGGTCCTGGCGGGCGAAGTGTCCCACGCGGGCAGCCCGACGGCCCGCCGCACGGACACGAACATGCTGATCTGCGTCTCCAGGGCGGCGTCCGAGGGCGGCAGGATCACGCTCGACGTGTAGGCATCGGTGCGGCCGGGGCCGGGATGCGGATGTGCAGCAAGGTGGGGCCGCCCGGTGGGCTGGTGACGTCGAGGGTGCCGGCCACGACGGAGACACGGTCGGCGAGGCCGGTGAGACCCGTGCCGCCCTGCTTCGCGGGGTCTGCCGGAGGCCCGGCCGGCCGGCCGGCGCCGCCGCGTCCGTTGTCGTGGATCCGTACGTCGAGGTGGGTGCCGTCGTGGCCGCCGGTCACGGTGGCGCGGGTGGCGCCGCTGTGTTTGGCGACGTTGGCCAGGGCCTCGCAGACGGCGAAGTAGGCGGCGGTCTCGACGGCGTCGGGCAGTCGGCCCGGGAGGTCGAAGGAGACGTCGACGGGCACCGGGGAGCGGTCGGCGGCGTCGGCGACGGCGTCGGGCAGGCCGCGGTCGGTGAGGATCTGCGGGTGGATGCCGTTGATGAGTTCGCGCAGTTCGGTGAGGACCTGGCCGGCTTCCCGGTGCGCGACCGCCAGTTGCCCGGCGAGCCGGCTGCCCGGCGGCGCGTCGAGACGGGCCAGGCCGAGCGTCATGGAGAGCGCCACGAGACGCTGCTGCGCACCGTCGTGCAGATCGCGTTCGATGCGGCGCCGTTCGGCCTCGAAGGCGTCGACGAGCCGGACCCGCGAGTCGGTGAGCTCGGTGATCCGCCGCTGTGAGCTGTCGTCGCCGGGCACCAGCAGGAAACGGGCGAGCTCGGCCCGTACCCCGGCGAACGCCGTCAGCGGATAGGAGAAGGCGACCAGCAGCACGGCCCCGAGGAGCGCGAGCGCCCAGGCGTTGCCGTACGAGTCGATGTGCAGCGTCTTGAGCACGTGCACCTCGCCCTCGGTGGCCAGTAGTGCGGGCGTGGCCATCAGCGCACCGGGAACGGCGAGGGCGAACCCGAGGACGAGCAGATCGCACCAGCACAGGACGAACGCGGTGAGCACCGTGTAGCCCAGCTCCCACCACGTGGCGCGCTCCCGGAACCGCAGCCGCGCCCAGGCCGTGAGGCCGGTGCGGTCCGGGGTCCGGTGCGGGCTGGGCGCGGGCCGGGGGTCGATCCAGCGCAGCCTGCGGCGTTCCAGCGCACCGAACGGCAGGCCCGCCAGGGCGAGTGCGGCCAGCAGTGGCAGCCCGACGAGGACGAGCGCGAGCGATCCGCCGACGGCCGTGCCCAGGACCAGGACGGCACACGTGATGGCGCCGGCCAGTCCGCCGGTGAGGAGATACGCCGCGGACCGCCACGGCCGGCCGGACAGGACGAACGCGGGGTCGGCCATCGCCTGCCAGGCGCTCGGGAGCGGGCTCGGGAGCGGGCGCGGAAGTGGAGTTGCGTTCTGCGTGTTCAGGGGCTGCACCCGGCCACGGTAGGCGCCGGGGCGGGACGGGCGCGGTAGTGCCAGCCCTACTCCTGCCCTACTTCTGCTCTACTCCTGCTCTACTCCTCCGCGACCGCCGCCTCGGGAGGTCCCGGCGGCTCAGGTGGCTCCGCCCGCCGCTCGTCCCGCAGTTCGGACAGCACGCCGAAGGCGGCCGCCGCCACCGGTACGGCCATCAGGGTGCCGAGCAGTCCGCCCGCCGCCGCGCCCGCCGTGACGGCGAGCATCACGGCGGCCGGGTGCAGCCGGACCGTACGGCTCTGGACCACGGGTTGCAGCACCGCGCCCTCGATCGTCTGCACGGCGAGGATCACCCCGAGCGTCCACAGCGCCGTCCCCAGCCCCTGGTCGGCGAAAGCGACGAGCACCGCGACCGTTCCGGACAGGAAGGCACCCACGTAGGGGACGTACGCGCCGACGAAGACCAGCACGGCGAGCCCCGGAGCGCCGGGTACGCGCAGGGCGGCGAGCCCGATCAGGATGAACGCCGCGTCGATCGCGGCGATGATCGTCGTACCCCGCATGTAGCCGGACATCGCGGCGAACGCGCGCCGCCCGACCCATAGCAGTCGTTCCGCCACAGGGCCCGGCAGCGCCGTGCGGACCGCGCCCGGCAACCGGTCGCCGTCACGCAGCAGGAAGAACAGCATCGCGAGCATCAGCACGAGCCCCATGAGGAGTTGCGCCGCCACACCCAGCCCGCTGACGAAGCCCTTGGCCACCGCACCGCCCAGCTGCGCGCCGAGGCTGTTGAGTCCCTGCGCGGCGCTGTTCATCGTGTCGCCGGCCGAGCCGAGATCGTCGGCGAGCCGCTGACCCGCCTCTTCGAGGGAGGCGGAGAGTTGGGCGGCGTTGGTCACCAGGGTGTGGACCATCACCCACCCGGCGAAGACGACGACCGCGATCAGGACCACACAGGTCAGCGCCGCCGCCGCGGCCCGGGGCAGCCCGCGCGCCACGAGCTGCCGGGCGAGCGGCCCGAGCAGCGCGGCGCCCAGCAGCGCGAGGAGTACGGGGACGACGGCCGCGCGCAGTTCGACGCACACCCACAGCCCGAGCGCGACGACGGCGGCGCCCAGCAGGATCGCCGCGCACCACTGCGCCATGCGCAGGACCGGAGCCGGAAGCGCCTCGCGCTGGTCGTCCATACGGAGATCTTCACGCGATTCATCCGTACGTCGCATGTTGTGGCGCACCTGGCCCAACCGCGCCGACTCACCCCCCCTGAGGACCGGCCCACCACCGGTCCGGTCAGTGGTAGCTGACGGCCAGTACGGCCATGTCGTCCGTACCGCGGCCGCCGGACCACTCCTCGACGTCGCACACCAGCGCGTCGATCACCTCCCGCGGACCTTGGAACGGCCCGCGGCCGGCCAGTCGTACGACGGGGTCGTAGAACACCCCGGCCTTGTCGCGCGCCTCCGTCACCCCGTCGGTGACCAGCAGCAGGGTGCCGCCGGGCGGCAGCGGGTGGGCGTCCGGCGCCGAGCGGGAGCCGTTGAGCCCGCCCATGCCGAGCGGCAGATCCGGCTCGGCGGCGTCCAGGGCCGACACCGTGCCGCCGACCAGCAGATACGGAGCGGGGTGGCCGCGGTTGAGCAGCCGAAGCGTGCGGCAGTCCGCGGAGAACTCGGCGAGCAGCGCCGTCGTGAAGCCCTCCGTCTGGTCCTCACCCGCCCGGCGGACCCCTTCGCGGATCAGCGAGTGCTCCAGCCGTTCCGCCAACTCCGGCAGGTCGGCCGCCCATTCGGCGGCCTCCCGGAAGGCGCCGAGCAGCACCGACACCGCCCCGACCGCGCCCAGCCCCTTGCCGCGCACATCGCCGATCAGCAGCCGGGTGCCGAACGGGGTGTCCTCGACGGCGTAGACGTCGCCGCCGATCCGCGCCTCGCTCTGCGCGGCGCGGTAGCGGACCGCGATGTCCAGCGGGCCCATCCGCTCGGGCGGGGTGGGCAGGATGGCGCGCTGGGCGGCCTCCGCCACCGTCCGCACGGTGGCCAGGCTCCGGCCGTAGCGGTCGATCAGCCGGTTCACGCCGAGGCCGATGAGACCCGCGAGGAACACGTTGGCGATCTCGGCGGCGCCCAGGACGTGGCCGAAGGACCCGTGCCACACCGTCAGCCCGACCATCGCCCCGAGGGAGACGGCGGAGAGCAGCAGAGTGGAGCCGAACGAGAGCGTCGCCCCGGCCGCCACGCAGGCCACGGCGAGCAGCGGTCCGCCGTGGTAGTCGACGGGGGTGAGGAGGTCGAAGCAGACGCCGATCAGGACGACGGCCAGCGGGACGAAGCGGACGGGGACGGGCCAGCGGCCGGAAAGGCGGTCCACGCGCTTCCTCCGTCATCACTCACACGTCTTCGCTTGCACGTCGTCGCTCGCAGGCCATGGCTGCAGCGCATCCACCGGAACACGGTCGAGTACATGATCTTATGTCCGCTTTTGCGGGAATGCGGAGTGGCGGCCCTTCGGGCACCGTGGACGGAAGGACGGAACGTACACGCCGCCCCCCACCGCCCCTCACTACGCCGGGAGAACGCCATGACCGACCGTACGTACCGCGTGACCGAGATCGTGGGCACCTCGCACGAAGGCATCGACGCCGCGATCCGCAACGGGATCCACCGGGCGTCGCAGACGCTCCGCGCTCTCGACTGGTTCGAGATCACCCAGGTGCGCGGCCACATCGTGGACGGCGAGATCGAGCACTACCAGGTGGGGCTGAAGGTCGGATTCCGGCTGGAGGACTCCGAATAGCGCAAGCGGCGAGGAGACACCGAAGAGCGCCGGGCGGCGAGGACACCGAAGAGCGCCGGGCAGCAGGGAAGGGCGCGGGCGGGCGCGGGAGGACGACAGGGCCGTGACCGCCACCGGGAGACCGTCCCGGGATCCGGCGACGGCCACGGAGACAACAGTTTGTCTGCCTTGACCACGGAAAGTGACCATCCTCGGTGACGCGCCTTCGCGGTACCGGCCGAACGGCGGAGAGCGGACGGCCCGCGGCGTGTCCAGCGGGCGCGGGCGGCGGTCGTGGCGCGATGATCCTCCGATGCCAGGAACCGCGTCCGTCCGCGGGTCGGCCGTCAGGTCGCTCGCCGTCCTGCTCTGCGCCGGACTGCTGACGGCGCTGCCGGTCCTGCCGGTCCTGCCGCTCCTGCCTGATCCCGCGCACGGTTCCCTCGGTGGGCGGCAGGCCCGCGCCGACGACCGGCTCGGGGACGTGTCCGCCGAGGTGGACACCATGTACCGGCAGGCCGCCGACGCCACCACCGCGTACGACAAGGCCCGGCGGGCCGCGGACAAGCAGCGGGCCACGGCCGTCCGGCTGCGGCGGTCGGTGACACTCGGTCAGCGGAAGATGGACGGGCTGCACGAGAGCATCGGCCTGCTGGCCCGGCTGCAGTACCGCTCGGGAGGGCTGCCGGCCGCCGCCGCGCTGATGCTGTCCGATTCCCCCGAGGAGCTGCTCGACCGGATGGGGCGGCTCCGCAAGAGCGACGAGGCCGTGACGGCGCTGCTCAGCACCGTGGCGACGACGACCGCCCATCTGCGACGGGACAGGACCGCGGCCGACCGGGCGCTCGGGGAGCTGGACGAGCAGACCGCGCGCGAGGCCGGGCTCCAGAAGGAGATCACGGCCAAGCTGGCACGGGCCCGCGAACTGCTGCGGCGGCTGGAGGCCGCCAGATCCGCCCGGTTGGCCTCCCCGCAGGAGTGCGCGCACGCCATCCCCGAAGAGATGCCGTCGCCCGGCACCGCCATCCGGGTGCGCGCCCCCTGGATCGCGCCCGTCGACCACTACACCCTGTCCGCCGGCTTCGACGCGCCCGGCGACCACTGGGCGAACCGCCACACCGGCCAGGACTTCGCCGTGCCGGAGGGCACTCCGGTGCGCGCGGTGGGGGCCGGAACGGTCGTCCGGACGACGTGCGGCGACGGGTTCGGCAACCAGATCGTCCTGCGGCACGGCAACGGGTACTTCTCGCAGTACGCGCATCTGTCGCTGATGCAGGTCAAGGTCGGTGAGCGGGTGCTGACGGGCCGGCAGATCGCGCTGTCGGGGAGCACCGGCAACTCCACCGGTCCGCATCTGCACTTCGAGGTGCGGGTGACGCCCGAGCTGGGGTCAGGGGTGGATCCCGTGCCGTGGCTGCGCGAGCACGGCGTGCGCCTCCAGTCCGTGGCAGCCCCGTCCACGGCCCCCGCCGTCACCCAGCTGCCGACGGCCCCCGCCATCACCCTCGCGCCGCCGGCCCCCGCCGTGACCAGCCCGTCAACGCCCCCGGTCGCCACGGTCCCTCCGGTCTCCACAATCCCCACGACTCCAGCCCACTGAAGCGCACTGACGGCCGCGGCTACCGCAGCCACCGCCCCCGCCCACTGAAGCCCGCTGAAGCGCACTGACGGCCGCGGCTACCGCAGCCACCGCGCTACGACGTGACCACCCGGGCCACCAGCACCGCCACGTCGTCCTCCATGGCCCTGTCGACGAGCCGCTCCAGCACCTGGTCGAGGAGCTCTTCCAGGCTGCCCTCCGGGGTCAGCCGCAGTGCCGCGAGCCGGGCCAGGGAAACGTCGATGTCCTCGCCACGGCGCTCGACGAGGCCGTCGGTGTAGAGCAGCAGGACCGAGCCGGGGCTGCAGCGGCCCCTGGCCAGCGTGTAGCCGCCGAACCCGGTGCCCAGCGGCGGGCCGGCGGGGACGCGGATCAGGTCGGCGCTGCCGTCCGGGCCGAGGACGGCGGGCGGCAGATGGCCGGCGCTGGAGTACCAGGTGAAGCCGCGCGGCGGATCCACCAGGACGAGCATGCAGGTGGCGGGCCGGCCCGACTCGGTCGAGGCGATGAGGGCGTCGAGCCGCTCCAGGATGCGGTTCGGGGGCTCGTCGTCGGCGGCGACGACCCGCAGCATCGCGCGGTAGTGGCTCATGTCGACGGCCGCCTCCACGCCGTGCCCCATGACGTCGCCCATCGCCAGCAGTGTTCTGCCGCCCGGCAGCTGGACCGCGTCGAACCAGTCGCCGCCGACCAGCGCGCTGCTGCCGGCCGGCAGATAGCGGGACGCCACCTCGAGGTTCGGGTGCGGGCTGCTGGGCTCGGCCAGCAGGGCGCTCTGCAGCCCGAGCGCGATGTCGTGCTCCCGGGTGAAGCGGCGCGCGTTGTCGAGGCTGATGGCCGCCCGGCGGGCCAGGTCCTGGGCGACGACGACGTCCTCGGCGGTGAAGCCCGGGGAGTCCCCGGCCCGCACCAGGGTCACGGTGCCGATCGGCTGGCCGCGCGCGGCGAGGGGGACGACGAGCGCGGAGTGGATGCCCGCCGCCCGGTACGCGGCGACGCGTTCGGTGTTGGGGGCCGCCCGGACGAGATCCTCGTCGGACAGCAGGTTCTGCATCAGCGGCTTGCCCGTCTCCAGGCAGCGCGGGATGGCGGAGCCGGCCTGGTAGTCCACGTACTCCCCCGGCACGCCGAACACCTGCACGCGCTCCCGCAGCCTCGGCACGGACGACAGCGCGGTCCTGCGCATCCGCAGCGACCCGGGCGCCGGGCGGCCGCTGCCTTCCCCCTGCGTGACCGGCAGCACCTCGACGGAGGCGACGTCGGCGAGCAGCGGCACCAGGAAGTCCGCGAGCTCCCCGCAGGTGGCGTCCATTTCGAGCGTCGTGCCGATGCGGGTGGCGGCGGCGTCCAGAAGGGTGAGCCGTTCGCGGGCCTGCTCCAGATCGCGCTGCTGCTGCCGCGAGGCGGTCACCTCCAGCACGATCCCGACGATGCCGATCACCACGCCCTCCGCCACCAGCCGGTGGTAGGCGCCGTGCCAGTACCGCCGCTCCAGCCCGGACGGTGCCTGGGTGTGCCCGCTGGACGTCACCTCGCGCGGCAGCCCGTCGGCGAGTACGGCGCGCAGCACGTCCTCGCGGCTGTCGATGCCGGGCAGGACCTCGGCGATGGTCCGGCCGAGGTGCGCCTCGGCGGGCACGCCGTTGATCCGGGCCAGCGCCGGGTTGACGTACACGTAGCGCATACCGGGGTCGAGGATGCCCACGCCGGCCGAGGTGCCCTCCAGGATTCCGCGCAGGATGACGTTCGAGTCCGCGTCGGCGTCAGGGTGCACGCGTCCGCCTCCCTCGCCGTCAGTCCGTCACCGCAGGCAGGACCGCCCAGCCACCATCCATCGTGGGCCGACGGGCCGGAATGCGCATCCGTTGGCGGCCCGGAGCGGGCCGCACCCCCCGGACGGCCCATCTCCGGTGGCGGGACCTTTCCGGGCAGCTGATCCTTTTGTCTTTAAGGCGGGAGTTTCATGATCAATGCTCCCGTCGCGCTCGTCGTCGCGATCTCGGGAGCCCGTTGTGAGCCAGGATTCACCCACCGCGTCCACACCGCCACCCACACCGCAGGGGGGTGCCTGGGGCGGCAGCCGCCCACCGGCCGACTCCTCCGCCAACGGGTTGGCCGCCGGTGGCACCGTCTTCGCCGGCATCATGCTGTTCGTCTCCGGTGTGCTGGCGATCCTCCAGGGCATCGTCGCCATCGCCAAGGACGACGTGTACCTCACCACCCCGGCCTACGCCTTCCGCTTCAATCTGACGTCCTGGGGCTGGATCCACCTCATCATCGGCGTCATCGCGGTCGTCGTCGGCTACGGCGTGCTCACGGGCTCCGCGTGGGGGCGGGTCACCGGTATCGCCCTGGCCTCGCTGAGCATCTTCGCGAACTTCATGTTCCTGCCCTACCAGCCCGTCTGGGCGATCACGCTCATCGCGATCGATGTCTTCGTCATCTGGGCCCTCGCCAGCTACCGCCCCACCGACGACGCGGAGGCGCTGCTGTGAACCCGACCCTCGACCAACTCCGCCGCTGCTCGGTCGCCTTCGACATCGGGGCCGCCAGGACCCGCGTCTACCTGAGGAACACCGGTCTGGTCGTCGACGAACCCAGCGTGGTCGCCGTCGACATCAGGACCGGCGCGCTGATCGCGGTCGGCGCCCGCGCCGAGCAGATGGCCGGGCGCACCCCGGAGCACATCCGCGTGGTGCGGCCGGTGTCGAACGGCACCATCGTCGACATCGCCATGGCCCAGCGGATGCTGAAGCACCTCCTCGGCGACAAGCTGCGCAAGTCCTGGCGCCGCGCGCCGATGGTGCGCGCCGCCGTCTGCATGCCGAACGGCAGCGACCCGCTCGCGCAGCGCGCGGCGACCGAGACGCTCTTCGGGCTCGGCGCCCGCAGGGTCGAACTCGTCGACACGCTGATCTCCGCGGCGGTCGGCTGCGGGATGCCCGTCGAACACCCCGAGGCCACCATGATCGTGGTGTGCGGGGCCGGCACCACACAGATCGCGGTCCTGTCGCTCGGCTCGATCGTCGCGGCGGAGACCGTGCCGGTGGGCGGCGACGCCATCGACCACGCGGTCGTGCAGCACCTGCGCAGCCAGCACGAGCTGATGCTCCCGAGCCAGTCCGTGCGCCCGCTGCACCACGTGCTCGGCACCACCGGCCCGACCCTCGACAGCACCGAGGTCTACGGCCGCGACGTCGTCAGCGGCCTCGCCCGCACCGTCCTGGTCGAGACCGACGGCGTCCGGCACGCGATGCGCACCCCGCTCACCGCGGTCCTCGACGCCATCGGCACCGTCCTGCGCCGCTGCCCCCCCGATCTGGTCGCCGACCTCGCCGACCGCGGCATCATGCTCGCCGGCGGCAGCGCCCTGATGCCCGGCCTCGACGCCATGCTCCGCCACGCCACCGGCATCCCGGTCACCATCGCCGAACGCCCGGACGTCTGCGCGGTCCAGGGCCTCGGCGCCATGATCGAGGGCCGCGTCCGCCCGATGGCCCTGGCACCACTGAGCGCGTGAGCGCGTAGTCGTTCGCGAGTGAGCGCCGGCCTGGCTGGAACCTCCAGCCCGGCCGGCGCTCGCGGCCACTCCCGCACCGCCGTTGACGCCTTCGACCGGGTCCGGGTGCGGGGGTTCGCTGCGCCCGGATGAGCGTTGGGCGTAGCTTCAGGGCATGGCATCTGAGCACCTGGGCGACCGTCTGTCGCGGCTTCGCCGGCTCGCGGACCTGACCCAGGAAGGGTTGGCGGAACGGTCGAGCGTGTCCGTCGATGTGGTGCGCAAGCTTGAGCAGAAGCGCAAGAACTCCGCTCGGTTGCCGACCCTGCACGCGCTGGCCCTGGGGCTCGGGGTTGAACTGACGAGCCTGCTGGGCGATCCGCCGGGGGTCCCGTCCAACGGGGAAGCCGATCCGCCTGCACTGGTCGCTGTACGCCGGGCGATCATGCCGCCGTTGTTCGCTCCCGTGCCCGAGTCGTCAGGTGCTGAGGCACTGTCACTTCCGCTGTTGCGTGCGGAGATCGCCGAAGGGTGGACGCTCTATCACGATGCCGACTTCGGCCGGCTGATGGATGCATTGCCGGGGATCATCGCGGATGCCCGGCTGGCCGCTGCCGTCGGCAGTGGGCACGATCGGGCGGCGGCCCAAGCGGCGTTGGGCAAAGCACTCCAATTGGGTGGTCACCTGGCCATCCGCCTGGGCAAGTCCGATCTTGCGCTGTCGAGCCTCGAGCGGGCGATAGCCGCCGCTGAGGCGTCCTCGGATCCGTTGCTGGCGCCGATGGTCTCCAACTCCATTGCGTGGGCGTACCAACGGCAGAACCGCCTGGACGATGCGGCGCACCTTGCGGTGTACGCGGCGGACGGTGTCGAGCGGGACCACGGCGGTACGGCTGAGGGCGTACGGGTGTGGGGCGGTCTTCTGATGTCGGCGGCCACCAGCGCGGCGCGGAGCGGGGATTACGAGACCGCCGACGAGATGATGACGACGGCAGAACGTGCCGCCGGCCGTCTGGTGACGCTGCCTCCCCCGGAGAACGGCAAACTGGTCTCGGTGTTCAGCCGCTCGTCCGTACGAATCGAACGTGTCCGCCTGGCGGTCCAGCACGCCCGGCCGGAGGAAGCCCTTCACCTGGCCAAAGGAATGCGGCTGAGCCCGGACACCCCGCCCTCCTGGCGCACGTGGCTGCTGCTGGACGTCGCCCGCGCCTACGCGGACATCGGTGACGCGGACGGGGCCGTGAAGGCGCTGGAGAAGTTGCACCGGGTGGCGCCCGCCTGGATGCGTCATCACACACTCGCGGTAGCGATCGTGAATGACCTGTGGACGGGTGCGGTCCGACCGCCGGGCCTTCGGAAGCTGGCGGCATTCCTGGGCGTCGCCGAATAGCGTCGCAAAACTAGGACGTTCCATCCCTGTGTCGTCACCGACCGTCGCGACACGCTCTCTGTATGGCGACCAACGGACAAGCCAGGACCGACGCCCCACTCGATACCGGGCGCCGGACGGCAGAGGATCCCATCGATGCGGCAACGGGGCATGCACCGCGATTACTGCCGTGGCCGTCGCCCGAGGGGAAGCGGTGCTATCTCGATAGCGACGTAGGCAACGGTTACGTGTCACGGCTGGCCGACGGCATGGAAGCCCTGCAACTGGCCACGGCGGCGGAGGTACTTCTCCACGCACGCCAGATGCTGGACGGCGCCAACTCGCCGCGGAGTGAGCTGTATTTCGTCAGCGCTCGCCTCTCCGAATGCCTGGCCGACGTTCTACGGGTCGCCGAGAGCAGGGGCGCCCGTCTGCCCCGAGCAGACGCCCCGGACGGACTACGCGGGGACTGCACGTGACGCGCTCGACGAGGCGCTGGCGGCGCACTTGGCGGGCGCCGGGCAGGTTGAACCACAACCCGGCCGGCGAACGGCGCCCCCCGCCCTCAGTGGTGGAACGCCGTTGCCTCCCCCGCCGGGCGGTCCAGGGGGCCGTCCTGTTGGCGGAGTTCGGGGAGGAGGCGGGAGAGTTCCTCGACGAGAAGGTCGGCGAGGTCCTCGGAGAAGCCGTTGCGGCAGACCACGCGCAGGACGGCGAGGTCCTCGCGGTCCGCCGGGTAGGTGTAGGCGGGGACGAGCCAGCCGCTTTCGCGGAGGCGGCGGGAGACGTCGAAGACGTCGTAGTTCTTGATCTCGTCGGTGGTGGTGAAGGCGAAGACCGGCAGCTGGTCGCCCTTGGTGATCAGCTTGAAGTCGCCGAGCGCCTCGATGCGGGAGGCCAGGGACATCGCCACGTCGCGGCTGCTCTGCTGTACGGCGCGGTAGCCGTCGCGGCCCAGGCGCAGGAACGTGTAGTACTGCGCCACGACCTGCGCGCCCGGCCGGGAGAAGTTGAGGGCGAAGGTCGGCATGTCGCCGCCGAGGTAGTTGACGCGGAAGACCAGCTCTTCGGGGAGGGCGTCGTGGTCGCGCCAGAGCGCCCAGCCGACGCCGGGGTAGACCAGCCCGTACTTGTGGCCCGAGGTGTTGATCGAGGCGACGCGGGGGAGCCGGAAGTCCCAGATGAGCTCCTCGTCGAGGAAGGGGGCGACCATCGCGCCCGACGCGCCGTCCACGTGGACGGGTACGTCCAGGCCGGTACGTTCCTGGAGCGCGTCGAGGGCCGCGCAGATCTCCGCGACCGGTTCGTACGATCCGTCGAAGGTGGATCCGAGCACGGCGACTACGCCGATCGTGTTCTCGTCGCAGAGCGCCACGGCCGATTCGGCGTCCAGGTGCAGCCGGTCGCCCTGGACGGGCACCAGGCGCGCCTCGACCTCCCAGAACGCGCAGAACTTCTCCCAGCACACCTGCACGTTGGCGCCCATGACGAGGTTGGGCCTGGCCGTCGCCGGATAGCGGTCCGCGTTGCGGTTCGCCCAGCGCCGCTTGAGGGCCATGCCGGCGAGCATGCACGCCTCGGAGGAGCCGGTCGTCGAGCAGCCGATGACCTGTTCAGGGTCCGGCGCGTTCCAGAGGTCGGCGAGCATCGCCACGCAGCGGCGCTCCAGCTCGGCGGTGCGCGGGTACTCGTCCTTGTCGATCATGTTCTTGTCGCGGCACTCGACCATCAGCACATCGGCCTGCGGCTCCATCCACGTGGTGACGAACGTCGCCAGGTTGAGCCGTGAGTTCCCGTCGAGCATCAGCTCGTCATGGACCAGCTGGTACGCGGTGTGCGGCGACATCGGCCCGTCCGGCAGCCGGTGCTTGGGCGGCGCGGTGCGCATGCTGCCGACAGGGTCGGCGTCGCCGTAGAAGAACGGGTTGACCGCGAGCGGACGGGAGTCCCCGGCTCCCTTGTGCAGCGCCATCAGACGGTGGCCGGGCAGCGGACGACGGCGGCGTTCACGGGAGTGCTCATGATGGTGCCTCCTCAACGGGTTCCCATCGGGACGATACGGCGCCCGTGGCCGTCCCGCCCGTCAGGAAGAGGTCACCCACGCCCCTCCCGCGCGGTCAGACCGTGCCGGCCAGCGACAGCTTCGCCGCGAAGCCCAGGAAGAGTGCCCCCGCGCCCGCCGACAGCCCCGCCGTCAGCCGCCGGCGCCGCCGGAAGGCCGCCGCCAGGTAGGTGCCGCTGAAGATGAGCACCGTCAGATAGGTGAAGCTGAACAGCTGGGCCCAGGCGCCGAGCGCGAGGAACGACAGCGCCGGGTGCGCGTACCCCGGGTCGACGAACTGCACGAAGAACGCGACGAAGAACAGGATCGCCTTCGGGTTGAACAGACTGACCACCAGCGCCCGGCGGAACGGCCGCTCCGCCTTCTCCTGCTTCGCCGGCGCGCCGTCCCCGTCCGGGGCCGCAGCGCTCCGTTCGGTCCGCCCGCGCCACAGCGCCACGGCCCCGCGCAGCATGCCCGCCGCGAGCCAGGTCAGATAGCCCGCGCCGGCGAACTTGACCACGGTGAACGCCAGCGGGCTGGCCTGCAGCAGCGACGCCACCCCGCCCGCGGACAGCGTCATCAGCACGGTGTCGCCGCACAGCACCCCGGCCGCCGCCCGGTAGCCGGTGCGCGGCCCGAGCCGGGCCGCCACCGACACCACGTACAGCGAGTTCGGCCCCGGCAGCAGGATGATCAGGGCCAGCCCCGCCAGGTACGTAGAAAGATCAGTTATCCCGAGCATGCGAACAAGTGTGCCACTTGCACCTCACGCGACGTGAGGCGTCACGGTGGACCCCGGAAGCGCGGCAGGGCAGCGGCAGAGGGAAGGAGCGGGGAAGCGATGGGCTACTCCGTGGGAGAGGTCGCGGGCTACGCCGGCATCACCGTGCGGACCCTGCACCACTACGACGAGATCGGGCTGCTCTCCCCGGGCGGCCGCAGCCACGCGGGCCACCGGCGGTACGACGACGCCGACCTCGACCGGCTGCAGCAGATCCTCTTCTACCGGGAGCTCGGCTTCCCCCTGGACGAGGTCGCCACCCTGCTGGACGACCCGGCCGCCGACCCCTCGGCACACCTGCGCCGCCAGCACCGGCTGCTGACCGACCGGATCACCCGGCTCCGCGAGATGGCGGCCGCCGTGGAACGAGCCATGGAGGCGAAGAAGATGGGCATCAACCTCACACCCGAGGAGAAGTTCGAGGTCTTCGGGGACCACGACCCCGACCGGTACGCCGAGGAGGCCGAGCACCGCTGGGGCGGGACCGACGCGTACGCCGAGTCGCAGCGCCGGGCCGCCTCGTACACCAAGGAGGACTGGCTGCGGATCAGGAACGAGGCCGACGATCTCAACCGGCGGTTCGTCGCGCTGATGGACTCCGGCGCGGAGCCGGACTCCGTCCCGGCGATGGACCTCGCCGAGGAGCACCGCGAACAGATCCGGCGCTTCCACTACGACTGCAGCTACGAGATCCACGTCGGTCTCGCCGAGATGTACATCGCGGACCCGCGCTTCACCGCCACCTACGACGCCGTCCGCCCCGGCCTGGCCGGGTACCTCCGCGAGGCGATCCTGGCGAACGCCGTCCGCAACGTCTGACGGCAACGTCTGACGGCAACGTCCGACGGCGTTCGGCCGTAGGAGCAGCGGCTGCACCCGCTGCCGTAAGCGCAGCGGCTACAGCCCGCTGCCGCAAGACCAGCGGCTACACCGGCACCAGCACCACCGCGGTGCCGTACGCGCACACCTCCGTGCCCACGTCGGCCGCCTCGGTCACGTCGAAGCGCATGGTGAGCACGGCGTTCACCCCGCGGGCCTGGGCCTGCTCGACGAGCCGCTCCATCGCCTGGTTGCGGGTCTGCACCAGGGTCTTCGTCAGACCCTTCAGCTCGCCGCCGATCATCGACTTGAGCCCGGCGCCGATCTGGCTCCCGATGTGCCGGGAGCGCACGGTCAGCCCGAACACCTCGCCGATCACCTTCTCGACCCGGTAGCCGGGCGCTTCGTTCGTGGTCACCACCAGGACGTCGGAGTGCTCTGACTGGCCGCCGCCGAAATCATCGATACCCATGAGGGAACGGTCACCCCTGCGGGCGCCCGCCGCACCCCGGACTACTCCAGTCGCGACACCGCACTGCTCCAGTCGCGACGCCGCACTGCTCCAATCGCGACGCGCACTGCTCCGGTCGCGACACCGGACCACTCCGGTCGCGCCCCGCACTACTCCAGTCGCGGCTGTTCCGCGGGCGCCGGGCAGATCCGGCGGCCGGTGTTGTCGAAGACGTAGAGGTGCGCCAGGTCCACCAGCAGCGGCACCCGGTCCCCGGGCCGGACCCGGATGTCGGGTCCGGTGCGGACCACCAGGTCGCCGGTCGGCTGCTCCGCGCGGTCGGCCGGCGGCGGGTCCAGCACCTTGACCGCGCCCGCGCTGTCCGGTTCCTGGAGCAGCCCAGGGAACCGCCCGGCGGCCTTGCGCGCCAGCTTCCCCAGCCCGCCGGGACCGGCGGCCGCCCGCCGGGCCGCGGAACGGGTGCGCTGGGCGGGCAGCCGGGGTGCCTCCAGTTCCGGCACGACCGCCGGCTTCGCGCCGGTGTTCAGATGCACCAGGCACTCGTGCCCCTGGTACTCCACGTGCTCGACGATGCCGCTGAGTACCACCTCGCCCGCGTGCGCGCTGCTCGGGGCCGCGATCCGGACCGCCTCGGAGCGCAGCCCGACGATGATGTCGCGGCCCTGCTGGATGCGGAGCATCTGGTGGTCCAGGCTCAGCGGCTCCGGCAGTCCCAGCCGCTGCCGCCCGAAGTCGATCCACATGCCGCCGCCCAGCGGCGCCAGCACCGTGGCCTGCAGCAGATTGATCCGCGGGGTCCCGATGAACGCGGCGACGAACACGTTCACGGGCAGGTGGTACGTGTCGCGCGGGCTGCCGACCTGCTGCAGCACCCCGCCGCGCATGACCGCGACACGGTCGCCGAGCGACATGGCCTCCGCCTGATCGTGCGTCACATACACGGTGGTGACGCCCATGCCGCGGGTCAGCCGGGCGATCTCGGCGCGTAGATGCGAGCGCAGCTTGGCGTCCAGGTTCGACAGCGGCTCGTCCATCAGGAACACCGAGGGATGCCGGGAGATGGCGCGGCCCATCGCGACCCGCTGCCGCTCGCCGCCGGACAGCTGCCCGGGGTAGCGGTCCAGGATCTCCTCGATGCCCAGGATCCGCGCGGTCTCCTCGACCCGCGGGTTCTGGTCCTCGCCCGGCATCTCGAAGCGCAGCGGGAACCCGATGTTCTGCCGGCTGGTCATGCTCGGGTACAGCGCGAAGTTCTGGAAGACCATCGCCATCCGGCGGTCACCGGGCGCGAGGTTGTTGGCGTACTCGCCGTCGAGCAGCAGCTCCCCGGAGCTGATGTCCTCCAGCCCGGCGATCATGCGCAGCACGGTGGACTTGCCACAGCCGGAGGGTCCGAGCAGTACCAGGAACTCGCCGGGGGGGATCTCCAGGGAGAACCGGTCGACCGCCGGGGCGGGCTGCTTGGGGTAGGTCTTCGAAAGATCGTGCAGGGAGATGGCGCGCGTCATAACAGGATCCGCCAGAAGGTTCAGATGCTGCGACAGGAGACTTGCCAGTGGTGCACGCGTGGCGTTGCGGAGAACGTAATGCACCGCCCCTGCGTTGGGGAACGTTTCGGCCAAGACGGTTGGCGCGATCTCTACGTCGCCGATCTTTCACCGACCCGTCACGGAGCCCGCACGGATGGGGGCCGGCTGTCACGCACAGATGGCGCCCGGCCGTCACGCACAGGGGGCGCAACGATTCGGTTGGTACTTTTAAACGGTGACCAACATTGCCCTGGGCCCCAGCTGGATCGATCCCGACCACCTGATCAACTCGTTCGGCCTGTGGGGCGTGCTGTTGATCGTCTTCGCAGAGTCGGGCCTGCTGATCGGATTCTTCCTGCCCGGGGACTCGCTCCTCTTCACGACCGGACTCCTGGTCGCGGGCGGCACCCTCAAGACCCCGCTGTGGCTGGTGACGGTGCTGGTCATCGTCGCCGCCATCGTCGGTGACCAGGTCGGCTTCCTCTTCGGCCGCAAGGTCGGACCCTCGCTCTTCCGGCGGCCGGACTCCCGGCTCTTCAAGCAGGAGAATATCGAGAAGGCGCACGCCTTCTTCGAGAAGCACGGTCCGAAGTCGATCGTGCTGGCCCGCTTCGTGCCGATCGTCCGCACGTTCACGCCGATCATCGCCGGCGTCAGCCGCATGAACTACCGGACCTTCGTCACCTACAACATCATCGGCGGAACGCTCTGGGGCGGCGGCGTCACCCTCCTCGGCTACTGGCTCGGCCAGATCGAGTTCGTCCACAAGAACATCGAGCTCATCCTGGTCGCGATCGTGCTCGTCTCGGTCGTGCCGATCGCCATCGAGTTCCTCCGGGCCCGCGCGAAGTCGAAGAAGGAGGGCCCCCGGCCCCCCGCCGACCTGCCTCCGCCGCCCGTCGGCACCGCCGGCCGGGGCGGCCGTCACCGGGCCAAGTAGCGGAGGGCCGGCGTCCGCCGCCGGTGCGGTGAGCGGGGCGGGAATCGCGGTGGGTGCCGTGCGCCCTGCACACTGATCACCGGAGGTGGTCGGTCAACGTGTCGGACGAAGAGAAGCCGGACTCGGACGAATCGCGGTCGGAGTTCACCCCGCCCGTGGGCGTACCGCTGCCGCCTGCCCCGGAATCCGACAGTTCGACGACCTCGGAGTTCGCCGCGCCGACCGGCGTGGAGCTGCCGGCCGGCCCCGAGGCGGAGGGCTCCGCCTTCACCGCGCCCGTCTCCTCAGCCGCCTACGGCGCCGGTCACGGCGGAGCCGGGAACGCGTTCACACCCCCCGACGGGATCCCCGTCATACGGCTCACCAAGGGCGTCGTCCCCTGGCAGGACCGGATGCGCGAGCTGGTCCGGATGCCCGTCACCGAGCGTCCGGTGCCGGAGCTGCCCGCGGACAAGCCGGAGTCCGGGCCGCCGGTGCCCCGTGTGCTCGACCTCACCCTGCGCATCGGCGAGCTGCTGCTCGCGGGCGGTGAGGGCGCCGAGGACGTCGAGGCGGCGATGTTCGGCGTCGCGCACGCCTACGGCCTGGCCCGCGTGGAACCCACGGTCACGTTCACGCTGCTGGGCATCTCGTACCAGCCGTCCCTCGTCGAGCCGCCGGTCAGCGCGAGCCGCACGGTGCGCCGCCGGGGCACCGACTACACGCGGCTGGCGGCCGTCTTCCAGCTCGTGGACGACATCACCGCGCACGAGGCGACGCTGGAGGACTCCTACGGCCGGCTCGCCACCATCCGCCGTAACCGGCACCCGTACAGCGGCTGGGTGCTGACCGGCGCTGCCGGGCTGCTGGCCGGCTCGGCGAGCATCCTGGTCGGCGGTGGTCCGCTGATCTTCTTCGCGGCGGCGCTCGCCGCGATGCTCGGCGACCGGCTGGCCTGGCTCTGCGCCGGGCGCGGGCTGCCGGAGTTCTACCAGTTCGCCGCCGCCGCGATGCCGGCCGCCGCGATGGGCATCGTCGTCAACCTCTACGCCGACCACCTGCCGGGCGCCACCGACCTCCAGGCGTCCGCGGTGATCACCGGTGGACTGTTCACGCTGCTGCCCGGGCGGGCCCTGGTGGCCGGTGTCCAGGACGGCCTGACGGGGTTCTACATCACCGCGTCCGCCCGCCTGCTGGAGGTCATGTACCTCGTCGTCGGCATCGTCTTCGGCGTGACGATCGTGCTGTACGCGGGGGTGCGGCTGGGCGCCGACCTCAACCCGGAACAGGCGCTGCGCGCCTACGACCATCCCTGGGTGCAGCTGCTGTCCGCGATGTCCCTCACCCTCGCCTTCGCGGTGCTGCTGCAGTGCGAGCGCAGTGTGCTGCTGCTCGCCATGCTCAACGGCGGGGTCGCCTGGACGGTCTACGGGGTGCTCCACCAGCAGCTCGGTGCCAACCCGGTCGTCGCCACCGCGGCCGCCGCCGGCCTGGTGGGTCTCTTCGGCCAGCTGATGGCCCGCTACCGGTACGCGTCGGTCCTGCCGTACGTCACGGCCGCGATCGGCCCGCTGCTGCCCGGCTCCGCGACGTACTTCGGGCTGCTCGCCTTCACCCAGAACCACACGTCGGAGGGGTTCGCCTCCCTGACGAAGGCCGCGGCGCTCGCCCTCGCCGTCGCCATCGGGGTGAACCTCGGCGGGGAGATCGCCCGCATGTTCCTCAAGACCCCGGGCTCGGCCGACCCGGCCCGGCGGCGCGCGGCCAAGCGCACCCGAGGCTTCTGAGCGGCGGTGGAACGCGCGGACGCCGGGCGTGCCCGTGAAGGGCCCGCCCGGCGTCCGGTCGTTCTGGGTGTCAGTGGCTGTGGAAGGTCTGACCCGAGTCCTTCAGGCGCTTGTACGACGCCTCGATCTCGGCCTCGGCCTCGATACGGCCGACCCAGTTGGCGCCCTCGACGGACTTGCCGGGCTCCAGGTCCTTGTAGACCTCGAAGAAGTGCTGGATCTCCAGGCGGTCGAACTCCGACACGTGATGGATGTCACGCAGGTGCTCCACGCGCGGGTCGGACGCCGGCACGCACAGCAGCTTGTCGTCGCCGCCCGCCTCGTCGGTCATACGGAACATACCGACGGCGCGGCACTTGATGAGGCAGCCGGGGAACGTCGGCTCATCGAGGATGACCAGCGCGTCCAGCGGGTCGCCGTCCTCGCCGAGGGTGTTCTCGACAAAGCCGTAGTCGGCCGGGTAACTGGTCGAGGTGAAGAGCCGGCGGTCCAAGCGGATACGACCGGTCTCGTGGTCCACCTCGTACTTGTTCCGGGAACCCTTCGGGATCTCGATCGTGACGTCGAACTCCAAGGCCCTACTCCTCCATGATCAGCACATACTTCTGGTGGTTAAGTGTCTCCCACGCAGGTGTGTGGTCGCGAAAGGGGCTGGTCGGGGGTGCCGGACGCCAGAACATGGCAGGTAGTGGCGGGGTCGGCCGCAGTCGGACTGACCGTTTCCTTCGCGGCGGTGGCCGTGGCCGGACCGTGGGAGTCGGGCCAGCGTACGGCGGAACGGGCGGCCGCCGCCTCCCGGGGTCACCAGCCGGACAGCCGCAGCGCCCCCGGGTCGCGCCGGCGGCCGCCCGCCGAGGCCGCGGCCCCGATCGCCGCCAAGGTGCTCACCGCGCCCGCCGCCGACCCGGGAACGCTCCCCACCCAGCAGGCGCTCGCGGCCAGGCTCGCACCGCTGCTGCGCGACCCGGCCCTCGGCACACTGCGCACCGGCGCCGTCATCGACGCGGCCACCGGCAAGCTGCTGTACGGCTCCGGCGCCGCGACCCCGTCCGTGCCGGCCTCGACGATAAAGATCGCGACGGCCGCCGCCGCGCTGTCCGTACTCGGCCCGGACCACCGGATATCCACGACCGTGCTGGCGACCGGGCCGCACAGCACCGTGCTCGTGGGCGGCGGCGACCCCACCCTCACCGCCGCCGCGCTGCGCACCCTGGCCGACGACACCGCGCGCGCCCTCACCGCGCGCGGCACCACCGCCACCTCGCTCGGCTACGACCTCTCGCTGTACTCGGGCCCCGTCCAGCATCCGATCGGCCGCAACAACGAGAACATCGCGCCGGTCACCTCGCTGATGCTCAACGAGGGGCGCCTCGACACGAGCGACCACGGCCCCGCCGACCGCTCCACCGACCCGGCCGCCGACACCGCCACCGCCTTCGCGAAGCTGCTCCGGGCGCGCGGCATCAAGGTGACGGGCACCCCCGCCAGGACGCCCGCCGCCGCGTCCGGCACGCAGCTCGCCAAGGCCGCGTCCGTACCGCTGTCCTCGCTCGTCGAACGGATGCTGACCAACAGCGACAACGACATCGCGGAGGCCCTCGCCCGGCAGACCGCGATCGCCGCGCACCTGCCCGCGAGCTTCAGCGGCGCGCAGCAGGCGGTCACCGCGGCCCTGGGGCGGCTCGGCCTGCCGCTGGCCGGGGCGAAGTTCACCGACGGCAGCGGCCTCAACCGCGCCGACGCGCTGTCCGCCGAACAGCTCGCGCGGCTCCTCGCGCTGGCCGCGTCACCCCGGCACCCCCAACTGCGGCCGATCCTCACCGGCCTGCCGGTCGCCGGCTTCTCGGGCACCCTCTCCGACCGGTTCCGCGGCGGCCCCGCCTCCGGCGCCGGCCTGATCCGCGCCAAGACCGGCACCCTCACCGGCGTCAACGCCATCACCGGCACGGTGGTCGCAGCCGACGGCCGGCTGCTCACCTTCGCGTTCCTCACCCAGGGCACCACGTCCGCGACAGCGGCCCAATCCGCCCTCGACCGGCTGGCGTCCGCCCTCGCCGCCTGCGGCTGCTGAGCCCCGCCCCAGCCCCTTCTCAGCCCCCGTCCCGGCCGCGCCCCCGGACCCCGGGCGTTATCCGACCCCCAAAGCGGGGGCGGCAACGTACCGTGAAGGCATGACGAGCATCGGTGGTGCCGAGATGGTCGACTGGAATCTCGCAGTGGCGACCGCACAGCGGTTGATGCGGCCGGGACCTGAGGTCAGCGGGGACGAGGCGCGGGCGATCGTGGCCGAGTTGCGCAAGCACGCGCGCTCCTCGGAGGAGCACGTGCGCCGGTTCACCCGCATGTACGGGGACGCCGAGGCGCAGACGAACGGCACGCCCGTGCTGATCGTGGACCGGGTCGGCTGGGTGAAGGCGAACGTCGCCGGTTTCCGGGAGATCCTCAAGCCGCTGCTGGGCAAGATGCAGGACCGCCGCCCCGGCGGCATCGGCGGGATGGCGCTGGGCACGGTCGGCGGCAAGGTCACCGGCGTCGAGGTCGGGATGCTGCTGTCGTTCCTGGCGTCCCGGGTGCTCGGCCAGTACGAGACGTTCGCCCCGGCCACCCGCGAGCTGCCGGCCGGCCCCGTCGTCCCCGGCCCGGGAGAGCCCCGCGCGGGCCGGCTGCTGCTCGTCGCTCCGAACATCGTCCACGTCGAGCGGGAACTCGACGTGGACCCGCACGACTTCCGGCTGTGGGTGTGCCTGCACGAGGAGACGCACCGCACGCAGTTCACCGCCGTGCCGTGGCTGCGCGACCACATCGAGGGCGAGATCCAGTCATTCCTCGGCGAGACCGAGATGGACGCCTCCACCGTCATCGACCGCTTCCGGGAGGCCGCCCAGTCCTTCGCCGCCGGCGGCGGCGCGAAGGAGGAGGACGAGGCCGACGAGGGCCGCAGCCTCGTCGATCTCGTCCAGACCCCCGCCCAGCGGGAGATCCTCGCGCGGCTGACCGCCGTCATGTCGCTGCTCGAGGGCCACGCGGACTACGTGATGGACGGCGTCGGCCCCGATGTCGTGGCGTCCGTCGCGGAGATCCGGGAGAAGTTCCAGCAGCGCCGCGCCAGCGGCGCGGGCCGGATGGACCAGGTGCTGCGCAAGGTGCTGGGGCTGGACGCGAAGCTGCGTCAGTACAAGGACGGCGAGCGCTTCGTGCGCGCCGTCGTGGACGAAGTGGGCATGGACGGCTTCAACCGCGTCTGGACGTCGCCGAACACGCTCCCGACGAAGTCGGAGATCGCCAAACCGGCGGAATGGGTCGCAAGGGTGCACCGCCGTAGCGATTCGTGACCACCCAACGCCTCCCGGTTCACCCGTCCGAGGGACCGTAAGCGCAGGGTAAGGCGTGCGATGCTCGGGTACTGCCCCAGCTTCTGTCACCATCTAGCTACTTTGCGTTATCACCCTCACAGCCTCCATAGGAGGGAACCGGACATGGGTCCCCACCCCACGGTCGCCGCGATACGCCTGGCGGTCCGCCGCGTACTTCACGACGTCCTCATCGCCACCCCCGCCCCCAACCCCCTCGTCCTCGCCGCCTGCAGCGGCGGCGCCGACTCCATGGCGCTCGCCGCGGCCCTCGCGTTCGAGGCCCCCAAGCTCGGCGTGCGCGCCGGGGCCGTCACCGTCGACCACGGGCTGCAGCCCGGCTCGACCGGCCGGGCCCTCGAAGTCGCCGCGCGCCTGCGCGGCCTCGGGCTCGACCCCGTGGACGCCGTCGGTGTCACCGTCGGCCGCCAGGGCGGACCCGAAGCCGCCGCCCGTGACGCCCGCTACGGCGCGCTGGACGCCACCGCCGACGCCCGCGGCGCCGCCGCCGTCCTGCTCGGCCACACCCGGGACGACCAGGCGGAAACGGTGCTGCTCGGCCTCGCCCGCGGCTCCGGCACCCGTTCGCTGTCCGGGATGGCCGCCGTATCGGGCGCCGGCGGCCGCTACCGCCGCCCGTTCCTGCTGCTCGACCGCGACACCGTCCGCAAGGGCTGCCTGGCCCAGGGCATCGACGTGTGGGAGGACCCGCACAACCACGACCCGGCGTACACCCGCTCCCGGGTCCGCCACGAGGCGCTGCCGGTGCTGGAGAAGTCCCTCGGCAAGGGCGTCATCGAGGCACTGGCCCGCACCGCCCAGCTCTCCCGTGACGACGCGGACGCCCTGGACCAGTGGGCGGCCACCGCGGAACGTGATGTTGCCGACGGCGACGGCACCCTGGACGCGGACCGGCTGTACGTCCTGCCGGCCGCCGTCCGCCGCCGGATCCTGCGCCGCGCGGTCATCGCGGCCGGTTCCCCGCCCGGATTCCTGTTCGCCCGCCATATCGAGGAGGTCGACCGGCTGGTCACCGACTGGCGCGGGCAGAAAGGTCTCAACCTGCCGGGCGGCGTCGAGGCCCGTCGGCGCAATGGCAGACTGTTCTTCTCACCGTCGTAGACCTTGAGGAACCAAAACAGGTGAACGAGAACGACATGGGCACCGATCTCGAAAAGGTGCTCATCACCAAGGAAGAGATCGACGCCAAGCTCATCGAGCTTGCCGCGAAGATCGACAAGGACTACGCCGGGAAGGACCTGCTGATCGTCGGCGTGCTCAAGGGCGCGGTGATGGTCATGGCGGACCTGGCACGCGCGCTGTCCACCAACGTGACGATGGACTGGATGGCGGTGTCCTCCTACGGCGCCGGCACGAAGTCCTCGGGCGTCGTCCGCATCCTCAAGGACCTCGACACCGACATCGCCGGCCGCGACGTGCTGATCGTCGAGGACATCATCGACTCCGGTCTGACGCTGTCCTGGCTGATCAGCAACCTCGGCTCGCGCGGCCCGGCCTCCCTGGAGGTCTGCACGCTGCTGCGCAAGCCGGAGGCGGCCAAGGTCGAGATCGATGTGAAGTACACCGGCTTCGACATTCCCAATGAATTCGTCGTCGGTTACGGACTCGATTTCAACGAGAAGTACCGCAATCTCCCATTTGTCGGAACACTCGCCCCGCACGTATACGGCGGCTGACGCCCGATTCGTCCGAGGATGTCCCCGTTCGGCGCAGCCCGCGCCGACAACGGGGAACCCCGCACCGTTTCCCGCCGTTGGAGCAGGGGAAGCCGGGATTGTTAACGGTTGGCGGCCGCCTCGGTGGACAATGCTGAGGTACCGTCCGAAGGTCGGGTCATACACCGGATGTGCGCGCGGCCATCGAGCCGCGCTGCCTCACTGTGGCAGGAGGGACGGGGCGTCCGCGCCCCGCATGGATGGACGTCAAGCGCTATTTCCGTGGGCCAGTCATGTGGATCGTGCTGGCTGTCATCGCCGTGGTCGTCCTCATGCAGGTCGTCGGCTCCTCCGGCGGCTACAAGACGGTGGACACCGGCCAGGTCGTGCAAGCGATCCACAGCAAGGACAACATTCTCAAGTCGGCGGAGATCACCACCGGCGACGAGCAGATGATCAAGGTCGAGCTCGTCGACGGTGCCAAGGTCGGCGGTAAGGACCTGGGCACCAAGCTCAAGGCGAGCTACGTCAGCGCCGACCAGAGCACCGCCATCGCGGCTGATCTCCAGAAGAAGGTCGACGGCACGGCGGACGCGGGCGGCACGCTGCCCGACGGTTACACCGTCTCGCCGTCCAAGCAGAACGCGTTCGTCAGCATTCTGCTGTCACTGCTGCCGTTCGTGCTGATCGTGGTGGTCTTCCTCTTCCTGATGAACCAGATGCAGGGCGGCGGATCCCGCGTCATGCAGTTCGGGAAGTCCAAGGCCAAGCTGATCACCAAGGACACCCCCAAGACCACGTTCGCGGATGTGGCCGGGGCGGACGAGGCGGTCGAGGAACTCCACGAGATCAAGGAGTTCCTGCAGGAGCCGGCGAAGTTCCAGGCCGTCGGCGCCAAGATCCCCAAGGGCGTGCTGCTCTACGGGCCGCCCGGTACCGGTAAGACCCTGCTGGCCCGTGCTGTCGCGGGTGAGGCGGGCGTGCCGTTCTACTCGATCTCGGGCTCCGACTTCGTCGAGATGTTCGTGGGTGTCGGCGCCTCGCGTGTCCGTGACCTGTTCGAGCAGGCCAAGGCGAACGCTCCGGCGATCGTCTTCGTCGACGAGATCGACGCCGTCGGCCGGCACCGCGGTGCCGGTATGGGCGGCGGTCACGACGAGCGCGAGCAGACGCTCAACCAGCTGCTCGTCGAGATGGACGGCTTCGACGTGAAGGGCGGCGTCATCCTGATCGCCGCCACGAACCGGCCGGACATCCTGGACCCGGCGCTGCTGCGCCCGGGCCGCTTCGACCGGCAGATCGCCGTGGACCGCCCCGACCTCATGGGCCGGCTGGAGATCCTCAACGTCCACGCCAAGGGCAAGCCGGTCGCTCCGAACGTCGACCTCCGGGCCGTCGCTCGCCGCACCCCCGGTTTCACCGGCGCGGACCTGGCGAACGTGCTCAACGAGGCCGCGCTCCTGACGGCCCGCGGGGACCGCAAGCTGCTCGACAACGAGACCCTCGACGAGGCGATCGACCGGGTCGTGGCCGGACCGCAGAAGCGGACCCGGATCATGTCCGAGAAGGAGAAGAAGATCACCGCGTACCACGAGGGCGGACACGCCCTGGTCGCGGCGGCTTCTCCGAACAGCGACCCGGTGCACAAGATCACGATCCTCTCCCGCGGCCGGGCCCTCGGTTACACGATGGTCCTGCCGGACGAGGACAAGTACTCGACGACGCGCAACGAGATGCTCGACCAGCTCGCCTACATGATGGGCGGCCGGGCGGCGGAGGAACTGGTCTTCCACGACCCGACCACCGGCGCCTCGAACGACATCGAGAAGGCGACCGCGACGGCGCGCGCGATGGTCACCCAGTACGGGATGACCGAGCGGCTCGGCGCGATCAAGTTCGGCTCGGACAACGCGGAGCCGTTCCTGGGCCGTGACATGGGTCACCAGCGCGACTACTCGGAAGAGGTCGCCGGGCTGGTCGACGAAGAGGTCAAGAAGCTCATCGAGACCGCGCACAACGAGGCGTGGGAGATCCTGGTCGAGAACCGCGACGTTCTCGACAACCTGGTTCTGGCGCTCCTGGAGAGGGAGACGCTGAACAAGGAGGAGATCGCCGAGATCTTCAAGGCCATCGTCAGGCGCCCGCCGCGTCCGGCGTGGACCGGGTCCTCGCGGCGTACGCCGTCGACCCGCCCGCCGGTGCTCTCGCCGAAGGAGCTGGCGCTCACCAACGGCAGCCAGTCCGCCAACGGCAGCAGCACCGCCACCCCGGCCATCGAGAAGGCCACCGAGACGGTGGAGCTTCCCGAGGACTCGGGCAGCGGTACCGACAGCTGACCACCGGAAACCGGTCGGCGTCAGCCGGCCGGCGAAGGTGATCCCGGAATGCAGGCCGCGTCCCCAAGGTTTTAGCCTTGGGGGCGCGGCCTTCCGCTTTTGCCCGCACATCAGGTTCTGCAGGTCCGCACGAGGAACGAGGCACAGATGACCGACCCGGTGACGCTGGATGGCGAGGGGGCCATCGGTGAGTTCGACGAGAAGCGCGCCGAGGCCGCTGTGCGCGAGCTCCTCATCGCGGTCGGCGAGGACCCGGACCGGGAGGGCCTGCGGGAGACACCGAGCCGGGTGGCCCGCGCCTACAAGGAGATATTCGCCGGCCTCTGGCAGGAGCCGGAGGACGTCCTGACCACGACGTTCGACCTCGGGCACGACGAGATGGTGCTGGTGAAGGACATCGAGGTGATGTCCAGCTGCGAGCACCACCTGGTGCCGTTCGTCGGGGTCGCGCACGTCGGCTACATCCCGGCCGCCAGCGGGAAGATCACCGGGCTGTCGAAGCTCGCCCGGCTGGTCGATGTGTTCGCCCGCCGCCCGCAGGTCCAGGAGCGGCTCACCACCCAGATCGCCGACTCGCTGATGCGCATCCTGGAGCCGCGCGGCGTGATCGTCGTCATCGAGTGCGAGCACATGTGCATGACGATGCGCGGGGTGCGCAAGCAGGGTGCGAAGACCATCACCTCGGCGGTGCGCGGCCAGCTGCGGGACTCGGCGACCCGCTCCGAGGCGATGAGCCTGATCATCGGCCGCTGAGACCGGCTGCCGCGCTGGCCACGACGAAACCGGCCGGCCCCCTGATGACAGGGGGCCGGCCGGTTTCCGTGGTGACCAGTGGTCACGGAGCGATCAGGCGACGATCTTGACCACCCGCTCCGGCTCCGAGCTGTTGGCGTAGCCGGGCGCGCTGTGCGCGGCCCGCTTGGCCCGGCCCGGCAGGAACCGCTGGAGCGCGTCCGGCAGCGGCAGCGACAGAGTGACGAAGCCCTCCGCCTGCATGGCGGCGAAGCCGATCCGGGGGAGGTCCCGGGAGTTGCGGAACACCAGGAACCGCGGCACCCACTCCGGCTGGAACTTCGCGTTGAACTTGTACAGCGACTCGATCTGGAACCAGCGCGACAGGAAGACCAGCAGTCCCCGCCAGCCGCGCAGCACCGGACCCGCCCCGATCCGCTCACCGCGGGCGAGCGCCGAGCGGAACATCGCGAAGTTGAGCGAGACGTTCTCGACGCCCAGCTCCGGTGCGTGCTGCAGCGCCTCGACGATCAGCAGCTCGTTGAGCCCCGGGTCGGCGCTGCGGTCGCGCCGCATGAGCTCCAGCGACATGCCGTCCTTGCCCCAGGGGACGAAGTGCAGCACGGCCCGCAGGTCGCCCAGCGGCGACTCCACGCCGTCCTCCCGCTCCTTGTGGGCGGTGACGACCACGCAGTCGCCGTCCTCGACATCGCCGAACCGGCCGAGCGCCATGGAGAAGCCGCGCTCGGTGTCCGTGCCGCGCCAGGCGTCGGCGGCCAGCCGGACCTGCTCGCGCTCGGCGTCCGACAGCTCGCGGACCCGGCGCACCTTGCAGACGTAGCCGGACCGTTCGATGCGCTTCACCATCTGCCGGACGTTGCGCATCGCGCGGCCCTGCATGGTGAAGGCGCTGGTGCGCACGATCGCCTCGTCGCCCAGCTCCAGCGCGTCCAGGCCCGTCTCGCGGGTCCAGACCTCGCCGCCGGTCTCGCTGCAGCCCATGACCGCCGGGATCCAGGCGTGCGCCCGGGCCAGTTCCATGAAGCGCTCGATGGCGCCCGGCCAGGCCTCGACGTCCCCGATGGGGTCGCCGCTGGCGAGCATCACCCCGGACACCACCCGGTAGCAGACGGCGGCCTTGCCGCTCGGTGAGAACACCACGCTCTTGTCGCGGCGCAGTGCGAAGTGGCCGAGGGAGTCGCGGGCGCCGTGCTTGGCCAGCAGCTCGCGCAGCTGGTCCTCGTCGGCACCGCTGAGCTCGGCGACCGGCCGTGCCGGACGCAGGATCAGATACGCGGTGGTGCCGGCGATCAGGAAGCCGAGCCCGCCGAGCGAGTAGGCCACGACGTCCGAGGCCCGGTCACTCGTATAGCTCACCGGGCCCTCGAAACCGAAAAGCCCGTACAGCACGTGCTGCAGTCGCTCGATCAGGCTGGGATCGCCCATCTCGACGCGGGGGTGGGCGCTGACGATCAGCAGCCCCAGCGCGAGGGCGACGACGCTGAGCAGCACGAAGTTGGCCGCGGCCCGCCAGCGGGTGCGCGGGTCCGACAGCGCGTTGAACTGCGCCCGGTGGACGATCAGGAGCGCGAGCAGTCCCAGCGAGACGATCGCGCCGACGCCCGAGTGCCGGTACACCAACTGGGTCGCGGCACCGGTCGGCAGCAGCAGCACCGCTGCCCACCAGGCGCGCACCTTCCCGCGTTTGAGGCCATGAGCCAGCATCAGCAGCAGGATGCCGGTGACGACCGACCCGGCCGCCGCGAGCGAACTCATGGTGCCGGGGAAGACCATCGCCATGTGGTGCATCCGGCCGTTGCGGAAACCGGGGAACACGCCGGAGACGACGTCGAGCAGCCCCACCACGGCCCCGGCGGTACCGACGACCGAGGGGACGGAGGAGGAGCGGAGGAACCGCGGACGCCGCGTGCCGGCGTTTGCGCGATCAGTAGACACGGGCACCTGCCCAGGGAACCCGGAAGCCGAGTTCTCCATCTACCTGTACAGACATGGGTCACCAAGCCCCAACATTGCGGGATATGTTCCGCAAACAGCTCTCGTAATGAACAATTTGCGCCCTCTAGGACGCGAAGGAAGGCCCTTAGGTTCCGTCAGAAGGAGCCGGAACCGGGCCGCGGACAGGAAAGTACGTCACTCGACATGGGTCTCACCAGTAAGAAGGTTCTACTGCTGGCGGTCATAGCCGCGGTAGTGCTGTTCGTGGCCACCGTATGGCTCTGGCCGCGGCTGTCCAAGCGGAGTCTCCCGGCGGTGCTGGGGCGGGTCGGGATGATGCTCTTCACCCAGTTGTCGATGATCGCGGCGCTCGGGCTGGCCGCCAACTACTCGTTCGGCTTCTACGCCTCCTGGGCCGACCTGTTCGGACAGGAGTCCGAGCCGGGCGTCGTCGTCAACCACTCGGGAGCCGCGAACCAACTGCAGGTGGTCGGCCACAAGTACGTCAACGTGCCCGGGGGTTCGGTGCCGAAGGTCGGCGGCCAGATCCAGAAGGTGGTGTTCCAGGGCGGGGCGTCCGACATCACCACCCCGGCGTATGTCTATCTGCCCCCCGAGTACTTCCAGGACGCCAAGCGCAGGTTCCCGGCGTCCGTGATCCTCACCGGCTACCCGGGCACCGCCGAGGCGCTCTTCAAGAAGATGAAGTACCCGTCGATCGCCCACCAGCAGGTGCTGGACGGCAAGGCCAAGCCGACCATACTGATCATGATGCGGCCGACGGTGGCCCCGCCGCGGGACACCGAGTGCATGGACATCCCCGGCGGCCCCCAGACGGAGACCTTCTTCACCAAGGACCTGCGCGCCGCCGTGTCCGGTCACTTCCGGGTCGGCACCAACGCCCGGAACTGGGGAATCATGGGCGACTCCACCGGCGGCTACTGCGCCCTGAAGCTCACGATGCGGCACCCCGAGGCGTACTCGACCGCGGTCGGCCTGTCCGCCGACTACAAGGCGCCGCGCGACCGCACGACCGGCGACCTGTTCGGCGGCGACAGGAAGCTCGAACTCCAGAACAACCTGGCGTGGCGGCTGAAAAACCTGCCGCACCCGCCGGTGAACCTCCTGGTGACCAGCAGCAAGAAGGGCGAGCCGAACTACAGGGAGACGCTGAAGCTGATCGGCGCCGCGAAGGCGCCGACGCACATGTCGTCGATCATCCTGGAGAGCGGCGGCCACAACTTCAACACCTGGGGCCGGGAGATCCCGCCCGCCCTGGAGTGGTTGAGCGGCCGGCTCAGCGACCAGTAGTCGACCGGCCAGCGCCTACGCTTGGCGTATGAATACGCTGCGGGGCTTCGTGGACGGTCTTCCTGAGTGGGACCGCTGCGCGGTCATGGGCGTGGTGAATGTCACGCCGGACTCCTTCTCCGACGGCGGCCAGTGGTTCGACCCGGAGCTGGCCGTCAAGCACGGCATGGACCTCGTGGCGTCCGGCGCGGACATCGTGGACGTCGGCGGGGAGTCCACCCGGCCCGGAGCGGCGCGGGTCTCGGAGGCCGAGGAGCTGCGCCGGGTGATCCCGGTGGTGCGGGAGCTGGCCGCCGCCGGAGTGCTGGTCAGCGTGGACACGATGCGGGCGGCGGTTGCCGGGCAGGCGGTCGCGGCCGGTGCGCGGCTGGTCAACGACGTGAGCGGCGGCGGCGCCGACCCCGCGATGATCCCGGTGGTCGCCGACGCGGGGGTGCCGTTCGTCGTCATGCACTGGCGCGGGCAGAGCATCGACATGAACAACCGGGCGGTCTACGGCGACGTGGTCGCCGAGGTCGTCGCCGAGCTGCGCGAGGGCTGCGAGCGGGCGGTCGCCGGCGGTATCGACCCGGGCCGGATCATCCTCGACCCGGGCCTGGGCTTCGCGAAGAACGCCGAGCACGACCTGGCGCTGATGGCGCACCTCGGCAAGCTGCGTGAACTGGGCCGCCCGCTGCTGGTGGCCGCGTCCCGTAAGCGGTTCCTGGGGCGGGTGCTGGCCGGATCGGCCGGGGATCCGCCGCCGGCCAGGGAACGCGACGCGGCGACCGCCGCGGTCTCGGCGATCGCCGCCCGCGAGGGCGCCTGGGCGGTGCGGGTGCACGAGGTGCACGCGAGCGCGGACGCGGTCCGGGTGTCCCGGGCCATCGAAGGCGCGGCCGGCACGGCGGGTGCCGCGTGACGCCTCGTACGGCGGAGGCCGCGAAGGTCGAGGAAGCGAACCAGGCGTTCTACGACGCGGTCGAGACCTCGGACCTGGACGCGCTGGAGGAGATCGTGCTGACCGGGCCGCTGGCCGAGACGGTCTCCGTGGTGCACCCGGGATGGCCGGTGCTGCGCGGGCGCGGCGAGGTGATGCGCTCCTACGCGCTGATCATGGCGAGCACCGAGTACATCCAGTTCTTCCTGACCGATGTCGAGGTCGCGGTCGACGGCGACACGGCCCTGGTCACCTGTACCGAGAACATCCTGACCGGGGGACCGGCCGAGGAGGACGGCTCGGCGGGCACTCTGGTCGGCGCCCTCGTGGTCGCCACCAATGTGTTCCGGCGCACACCGGAGGGCTGGCGGCTGTGGGTGCACCACGGGTCCCCGGTGCTCGCCGACGGTGACGACGACGATGAGGACACGGCCGGCCCCGGCGCCTGAACCTCACTGTCCGACCACCCCGCGTTCACCCACCCGGCCCGGGATCCGGCCGTGTTGGCGACCTCGTCACCCGTTCGCGCCAAGAATCCGCCGGCGGACGGGTAGCCGACCGGCTGGTGGGTAAAGGGCTGGAGTCCGCCCGCTCTGACCTGCGCCGGACCGGCCCCGGACAACCCGTCGGCACGTGCTGTCGGTAGTCGCGGGTAGATTCGATTCCGGCGGGCCCGTACACATGGCGGGACCCTGTCCGTCCGTCCGAACCATCAGCAGGAGTGATCTCGTGGATCGTGTCACGCTGCGCGGCCTCAAGGCCCGCGGTAACCACGGCGTGTTTCCCAGGGAGCGCGAGGAGGGCCAGACCTTCGTCGTGGACCTGGTGCTCGGCCTGGACACGGCTCCTGCCGCGGCCGGGGACGACCTGACCAAGACCGTCCACTACGGCGTGGTGGCCGAAGAGGTCGTGGATGTCGTCAAGGGCGAGCCGGTCGACCTGATCGAGACCCTCGCCCAGCGCATCGCCGACCAGTGCCTCAAGCACGAGGCGGTCCAGGAGGTCGAGGTCACCGTGCACAAGCCGGACGCCCCGATCACCGTTCCGTTCGACGACGTGACCATCACCATCACCCGGAGGCGCCCGTGAGTTCCGACCCCACCGTGCAGCCTGTCCACCCGTCCGTGGTGGCGCAGGTCGACGCCGCCGACACGACGCTGCACAACCCCCAGCGGGCCGTGATCGCGCTGGGCAGCAACCTGGGCAACCGGCTGGAGACCCTCCAGGGCGCCATCGACGCCCTGGAGGACACCCCGGGTGTGCGCGTCAAGGCGATCTCGCCGGTCTACGAGACCGAGCCGTGGGGCGTCGAGCCCGGCAGCCAGGCCAACTACTTCAACGCGGTGGTGCTGGTGAAGACCACCCTGCCGCCGTCCTCCCTGCTGGAACGCGGCCAGGCGATCGAGGAGGCGTTCCTGCGGGTGCGCAGCGAGCGCTGGGGCCCGCGCACCATCGACGTCGACATCGTTGCCTATCAGGGCATCGTCTCGGAGGATCCCGACCTGACGCTGCCGCACCCGCGAGCGCACCAGCGGGCCTTCGTTCTCGCGCCCTGGCACGATGTGGACCCGTCGGCGGAGCTCCCCGGCCACGGCGAGGTGGCAGAGTTGCTCGCAGCGGTCGGCAACGCAGGCGTGGAGGCCCGCGGTGACGTGGAACTCAGGCTGCCCGAATAAGCGTTAAGCGGTCGGGCACGGCGGGCGCCACCGGCACCGACCGCACCACCAGCAGGACCAGCAGGACCACAACCAGCAGATGAACCATGTGAGGGGCGAACACTCGGTGAAGGCGCTGCGCATCAGAACGCTGCTGGGGCTGTTCGCGGTGGCGGGGGTGCTGTCCTGGGCCGGCGCCAAGCTGTGGGACTCGCTCGGCACACTGCCGAGCGTCCCGCTGGCCGCGCCCATCGTGCTCGCGCTGATCGCGGTGGTGCTCACCGCGACCGCCCTGTCACTGCGGACCCGGCTGCGCGCCCAGCGCGACCGCGTCCCCGGCGCCAAGGGCGTCGACCCGCTGCTGGCGGCGCGCGCGGTGGTCTTCGGCCAGGCGAGTGCGCTGGTCGCCTCGCTGGTCGCCGGGATGTACGGCGGCGCCGGCGCCTTCCTGCTGATGTACCAGTTCGACGTCCCGCCGCGCCGGGACCAGGCGGTCTACGCGGGCTTCGCGGTGCTGGCGGGCCTCGCGGTGGTCGCCGCCGCGATCTTCCTGGAGCGGGTCTGCAAGCTCCCCGAGGACCCCGAGGACACCGCGCCCGGCATCTGAGACGCGAGCTCAAATGTTGACCGTCTTGAGGATGGCGTGATTCAGTCTTCGATGTGAGTGGTATCGGACGGCGACTTCACCGGCGAGTGCACCTGGACCTCGTCCGGTACGCGGGCTGCGTGTGTCCGGGTTCACGCTGAACCCCGCCTCCCCGCTCACCTCCGCGTCGTAGCCTGCCGCCGCCGTCCGTTCCCCGGTCGGTGCGGCGCCGTGCCGGCGCCTCCCTCCAGGGTGGTCCCGTTGTCCGCACCAGCGTTTGTTTCCGCATCCCCTTCCGCGGCCGTCGTCGCGTCTCCCGTCACGGCCGTGCTGACCGAACCGGCCTCCGCTCCCGCTGCCGCGCGGCCCGCCGCCGCGCCGACCGCGGCCGAGCTGCTCGACTTCGTCCGCTCCATCGCCTCCGACCCGGAGAAGGTCGCCCAGCTCGCGCTGGACCCGCTGGACCGCACCTGGATCCGGCTGGAGGGGCCCGGCGGCGCCGAAGCGTGGCTGCTGGGCTGGCCGCCCGGCACCGAGACCGGCTGGCACGACCACGGCGGCTCGTACGGCGCCTTCGTGACCGCGGGCGGCGAGCTGACCGAGGAGTCGCTGGCGGTGCCGCTGCCGTCCGAGGGCTGGCGCTCGCTCGAACTGGCGGAGGGCCTGGACCGGACCCGCGCCCTGCCGGCCGGCACGGGCCGCGCCTTCGGCCGCAACCATGTGCACCAGGTCGCCAACCGCTCCGCCGAGCGGCACGCCATCTCGGTGCACGCCTACTACCCGCCCCTGCCGCTGATCCGCCGCTACCTCCGCGACGACCGCACCCTGCGGCTCGACGTCGTGGAACACCCGGAGACCTGGTGACCGAGCCCGCTGCCCGTACCGCCCGCAGCATCGACGACCATCTGGAGCGCGTCAGGACCCGGCTGGAGCGCCTCGACGCACCGGCCGCCGCCGAGGCCGCCGCGAACGGCGCGGTCCTCGTCGACATCCGCTACGCGGCGCTGCGCGACCGGGACGGGCTCATCCCCGGCGCGCTCGTCGTGGAGCGCAACGAACTGGAATGGCGGCTCGACCCGCTCGGTGACTACAAGCTGCCGGAAGCGACCGGGCACGATCTGACGGTCGTGGTGATCTGCAACGAGGGCTACGCCTCCAGCCTCGCCGCGGCCTCGCTGCAGGACCTCGGTCTGCACCGGGCCACCGACCTGGACGGCGGATTCCAGGCATGGCGCGCGGCCGGACTGCCGGTGATCCCGCCGGAAGGGTCCTGGAGCCCGTCCGGCGGGACCATGAACGCTTCTAGCCGGCCCGCTCGATCGACTCGATCGTGACGTCGGCGCGGTCCGCGCCGTTCGCGTCCGCGTCGATCGAGCGGCGCAGCGCCTCGTGCAGCCGTGCCGGGGTCAGTACGCCGAGGAAGTGATCGCCGTCGACGACGGCGATCCACCCGGCGTCGTACTGCAGCATGGCGCTGAACGCCTGCTTGAGCGTCGCGCCGATCGGCACCCACGCCTCCATGCGGCGGGCGTGGTCACGGACCGTGGAGCCCTTGCCGAGCAGCGACTCGACGGTGATCCAGCCGTGCAGCGCGCCGCCCTCGCCCAGGACGACCGCCCAGCGGGAGCCCTCCTTGCGCATCCGCGCGGCGGCCGTCTCCACCGGGTCGTCGAGCCGTACGGTCGGCGGCTGCTCCAGGTCGGCGGGCTGGATCTCCGTCACCGACAGACGCTTGAGCCCCCGGTCGGCGCCGACGAAGTCGGCGACGTACGGGGTGGCGGGTGCGCCCAGCACGGTGGCGGGCGTGTCGTACTGCTCGATACGGCCCTCGCCGTAGACCGCGATGCGGTCGCCGAGCCGGACCGCCTCCTCGATGTCGTGCGTCACGAAGAGCACGGTCTTGCGGACGGTGGCCTGCAGTTTCAGGAACTCCGACTGGAGCCGCTCGCGCACCACGGGGTCGACGGCGCCGAACGGCTCGTCCATCAGCAGCACCGGCGGGTCGGCGGCCAGTGCGCGCGCCACCCCGACGCGCTGCCGCTGACCGCCGGAGAGCTGGTCGGGGTAGCGGTCGCCGTAGACGGACGGGTCCAGACCGACGAGGTCGAGGAGTTCGGCGGCGCGGTCCCTGGCCCGGCCGCGCTTCCAGCCGAGCAGCGCGGGCACGGTCGCGGTGTTCTCCAGCACGCTCTTGTGCGGGAACAGGCCGACCTGCTGGATGACGTAGCCGATCCGGCGGCGCAGCTTCACGGGGTCGATGGAGGCTATGTCCTCGCCGTCCACCAGGATCCGGCCCGAGGTCGGTTCGATGAGCCGGTTGACCATCTTCATGGTCGTCGTCTTGCCGCAGCCGGACGGCCCCACCAGCGTGACCAGTTCCCCTTCCGCGACCTCGAACGACAGGTCGTCGACGGCGGTCGTGCCGTCCGGGTACCGCTTGGTGACGTTCTCGAATCGGATCATCGGTGCCTGGAATCCTCACTGCCGGGTTCTCACGACCGTACTCTTCCCGAGTTCCGGCCCGGAATTGTGGCGGGAGTATTGCAGCTGCATGGCGGGCCGGCCTGATTGTCGTACCTGCCGGATAGGGTCGGGCCACGTGACGACCGCAGTGCTGATGTCGGACGAATGTACGGACCGGAGCGGGGGAGGTGAGGGGCATGGCGAAGCGGAACTGTCTGGTATCCAACGACTGGATCTGCGGTGAATACCTGCGTACGCGCAGTCATGAGCTGACCGATGCCACCGTCCAGCACCTGTGGATCACCGCGGTGTCGGTGGCCATCGGGCTGCTCATCGCGTTCCCGGTGGCCTTGGTCGCGCGGCGCTGGCGGCCCCTCGCGGGCCCCGTGCTCGGGCTGGCCACCGTTCTCTACACCGTGCCCTCGCTGGCCATGTTCTCGCTGCTGCTGCCGGTCTTCGGGATCTCCCCGGCGGTCGTCATCACCGGCCTGGTGCTCTACTCCCTGACGATTCTGGTGCGCAACATCATGGCCGGCCTGGAATCCGTTCCGGAGGACGTCAGAGAGGCCGCCCGAGGGATGGGGTACGGGCCGCTGCGGCTGCTGTTCGCCGTGGAACTGCCGCTGTCGCTGCCCGCGCTGATGGCCGGCCTGCGGATCGCCACGGTCTCGACGGTGGCGCTGACCACGGTCGGCGCGATCATCAACTACGGCGGCCTCGGCAACCTCATCTACACCGGGATCGACACCATCTTCAAGGCGCAGGTGCTCACCGCCTCGGTGATCTGCGTGGCCATCGCCATCGCGGCCGACGTCCTGCTGCTGGGTGTGCAGTGGCTGCTCACCCCGTGGGCGCGGAGCAGGAAGGCGGCCTGATGAACGCGGTATCCGGCGCGTGGGACTGGCTGAACGACAGCGCCAACTGGAACGGTACGGAGGGTGTGTGGCACCGGCTGGGCGAGCATGTCTACTTCACCGTCGTCTGCCTGGCGCTGGCCTGTCTGATCGCCCTGCCGATCGCCATCGTCCTCGGCCACCTCGGCAAGGGCGGGGCGCTCGCGGTGAACATCTCCAACGTGGGCCGCGCGGTGCCCACGTTCGCGATCCTCGTCCTGCTGATGTTCGCGATGGGCTCGGGCACCGACTGGCCGACCATCATCGCGCTGGTGCTGTTCGCCGTGCCGCCGCTGATGACCAACGCCTACGTCGGTATGCGCGAGGCCGACCGCGATGTCGTCGAGGCCGCCCGCGGCATGGGGATGACGGGCAGTCAGCTGATGTTCCGCATCGAGCTGCCGCTGGCCTTTCCGCTGATCTGGACGGGTGTGCGGTCCGCCGCCGTCCAGGTGGTGGCCACCGCGACCATCGCCGCCATGGCGGGCGGCGGCGGCCTCGGCCGGATCATCACGGCCGGCTTCAACCGGCAGATCACCGCGCAGGTGGTGGCGGGAGCGGTCCTGGTGGCAGGACTGGCCCTGCTGATCGAGGGAATCTTCATGGCGCTGCAGTGGTTGCTCGACCCGATGCGGCGCCGTCGCCGCCCCCGGGCCGGCAGCGCCGTCCCCGCCTCGAGCCCCGCGACCCCCGCGACACCCTGACCGTCATGCCTTTCCTTGCACTGTGGATGGAGAACCGATGAACCCGACGCTGCGCGTCACGATGGTGGCCGCTGCCGCCGCACTGCTCCTCACCGGCGTCACCGGCTGCGGCGGCGACAGCCTGGAGAAGTCCGGCTCCGACGCCGCCTCCCCGTCGTCCGGGGAGAAGAAGGGCGCGCTGGTGATCGGCTCCGCCGGATTCACCGAGAGCACGGTGCTCGCCGAGCTCTACGCGCAGGTCCTCAAGAACGCCGGTTACCCGACCTCGGTACAGACGCTGAAGAACCGCGAGCTTTATGAACCGGCCCTGGAAAAGGGGCAGATCGACATCGTTCCCGAGTACGCGGCGACACTCGCCGAATACTTCAACACCAAGGCGAACGGCCCCAAGGCCGCCCCGGTGGCCTCCGCCGATGTGGTGACCACGGTGAAGGCGCTCACCACCTTCGCCGAGCCCAAGGGCCTGAAGGTCCTCGACGCCGGTCCCGCCATCGACCAGAACGCCTTCGCCGTCAACAAGGACTTCGCCGCCGAGCACAAGCTGAAGACCCTCAGCGACCTCGGTGCCGCCAAGGTCCCGGTCAAGCTGGTCGCCGGCGACGAATGCCCGGACCGGCCCTTCTGCTCGCCGGGCCTGAAGAGCAAGTACGGCATCAACATCACCGGTATCGACCCCAAGGGCGTCGGCACCGTGCAGTCCAAGCAGGCCGTCAAGGACGGCACCGACCAGCTGGTGCTGACCACGACCACGGACGCCACGCTCGACCAGTTCAACCTGGTGCTCCTGGAGGACGACAAGAAGCTGCAGAACGCGGACAACCTGCTTCCCGTGGTGAATGCCAGGGACGCCGGCTCCGCCGATATCGCTACCGTCCTCGGAAAGCTCACCAAGGCACTCACCACCGCCGATCTCACCGACCTCAACCAGAAGGTCGACGCGGAGCGCCAGAAGCCGGCCGATGTCGCGGCCGCGTATCTGAAGTCGAAGGGTCTGGTCACCGGCTGACGCCTCCGGCCAAAGGGCTGACGGCTCCTGCCGAAGGCCCGGCGCCGCCGGCCGGCCCGGTGTCGGCCGGCCCGCGGCGCCAAGATCCATAACCGGGTCCTGGCGGGGTACGGAGGGCATTGCGGAAACACATGGTGTCTATCCGGATGCCCTCCGTATTCATCGCGCCATCCATTGCCGGGGAGACGGCGATAAATCGGACCCCAGGCCCCACGCGTCCCCGTCGCACGCTAGTTTCGAGCCATGCCACGAGGACGCCACCGCCATTCACCCCCGCTGCACCGGCTGCTGCCCCCGCTGACGCTGGCCGGGTCCGCGGTGGCCTGCGTCGCCGCCGCCTGGATCAGTTCCGATCCGATGGTGCTGCGCGCGGTCGTCGCGGCAGCCGCGGCTGCCGCCTGCGGCGGTGCGGTCATGGCACGCACGTGGGACCGGGCCGCCGGCCGCCGGGTCGCCGACCTCACCACCGCCCGCGCCCGTGACGAATGGCACGCCGACGAGCGGATAGCCGAGCTCGAAACGGACCTCGACGAGTCCCGCGAGCTGCGCGTGCGCCTCGACACCAAGCTCAGCGCCAAGCGCGCCGAGCTGGGCCGGCTGCGCACCGAACACGCCGATCTGCTCCGCCGCTACGCCACCGCCGAGAGCGAGCGGGCCCGCGCCCTCGAAGGCCGCCGCCAGCTCGCGCTGGAAGCCGCCAAGGCGCCGCTGGCCATCGCCTCCTCGCCCGTCGGCCCGGCCGCGTTCAAGAAGGCGGACGAGGCACTCCTCAACCTCGGCCGCAACGCCGCCCGCCAGCAGGCGCTGCGCACCGTGGAGGAGGCCAGGCGCCGTGACGCCGCGGCCGCCGAAAGCGCCGGCAACGGTGACGACGAACCCCAGGGACGGCACGCGGCGGCCGAGGCCGCCGAGCCGGCCGCGACGCACACCCGCCCGGAGTCCAAGGGCCCCAGGACCGCGGCCAGCCTGCCGATCCGCGAACACCGCCTCGTACCGGCCGTGGCCGCCGCCGTACTGCCCTACGCGCAGCCGCACCGCGCCGGCGGGTCCGCCAGCCGGGCGCTCGGCGGCTTCGACTTCTTCGGCACGCAGAAGCCCGGCGCCGCGCAGGAGGACCTCGCGGACGTCGTCGGCGAGGAGGCGTACGCGGAGCACGAGGCGCAGCTCGCGGCCGAGGTCATCGATCTCACCGAGCACGACGAGACCGAGCAGATCGACGTCAGCGGCCTGCGCGCGCACTCGTCCTGACGGCCGGTCCTGTCGCCGGCCCCGCGCCGGCCACGTGCCGACCTACTTGTCGACGTCCCCGACGACGAAGAACATCGAGCCCAGGATCGCCACCATGTCCGCGATCAGGGTGCCGGGCAGCAGCACCGTCAGCGCCTGGATGTTGTTGTACGACGCCGAGCGCAGCTTGAGCCGGTACGGGGTCTTCTCGCCCTTGGAGACCAGGTAGTAGCCGTTCAGCCCCAGCGGGTTCTCGGTCCACGCGTATGTGTGGCCCTCCGGCGCCTTCAGCACCTTCGGCAGCCGCTGGTTGATGGGGCCCTGCGGCAGTTCGCCGAGCCGGTCCAGGCAGGCGTCCGCCAGGTCCAGCGCGTTGTGGGTCTGCGCGAGCAGCACCTCGAAGCGGGCCAGGCAGTCGCCCTCGGTGCGGGTGACGACCTTCAGGGTGTCCTGCAGCTCCGCGTACGCCAGGTACGGCTCGTCGCGGCGCAGGTCGAAGTCCACGCCCGACGCCCGGGCGATCGGCCCGCTGACGCCGAAGCCGTGCACCGCCTCGGCGGACAGCGTGCCCACACCGCGGGTACGGCCGCGGAAGATCTCGTTGCCGAGCACCAGGTCGTCGAAGCGGCCCATCCGGGACCTGACCTGCGCGACGGCGTGCCGGGCGCGGCCGAGCCAGCCGTTCGGCAGGTCCTCCTTGAGGCCGCCGACCCGGTTGAACATGTAGTGCATGCGGCCGCCGGAGATCTCCTCCATGACGTTCTGCAGTTCCTCGCGTTCCCGGAACGCGTAGAACACCGCGGTGATGCCGCCCAGTTCCAGGGGGTACGAGCCGAGGAACATCAGGTGGTTGAGCACCCGGTTCAGCTCGGCGAGGAGGGTACGGGTCCACACCGCGCGCTCCGGGACCTCCATGCCCAGCATCCGCTCGACGGCCATGACGACGCCCAGCTCGTTGGAGAACGCCGACAGCCAGTCGTGACGGTTGGCCAGCATGATGATCTGGCGGTAGTCCCGGGCCTCGAACAGCTTCTCCGCGCCGCGGTGCATGTACCCGACGACGGGTTCCGCCGTGATGATCCGCTCGCCGTCCAGCACGATCCGCAACCGCAGCACTCCGTGCGTGGAGGGGTGCTGCGGGCCGATGTTCAGCACCATGTCGGTGCCCTCGGCCTGGCCGCCGATGCCGATCGTGGTCTCCGTCATGGACGGCATTCTGTCAGCCCGCCCTCCAACCCCGCTTGCGGGCGGCCGGTTGCGTCAGTCCCCGGCCGGCCCCGTCGCCGGCCCGGTCTCCGGTCCCGTCGGCAGCAGGCCGTGGCAGGCGTCGCCGACGGGGGTGGCGAGCCAGCGGAAGGCGCCGAGGCCGCCGGGGTCGATGAGTTCGGCGGCCTCGCCCGCGGCGGCTAGGCCGCGCAGATAGCCGCGGGGGTCCGTGGTGGCCAGGGCGAGCGGCGGACGGGCCCCGGAGACGCCGAGGGCCCGCAGGGCGGCGCGCTGTGTGACGAGGGGCACCCCGCCGGCGACGGCGTCCAGCGCGACGTGCGAGGTGAGGTCGCAGGAGCCGTCCGGCACCGGCGGCACCTCGCGGCCGTCGCGGAAGCCGGTGAGGGTGCCGTACGGGGGCCGCGCGGCCCGTTCGTGGGCGTAGTCGACGGCGACGGCGAGCCCGGCGTCCAGCGAACCGGCGGCCGCCGCCCAGGCGGCGTCGCGGGGCAGCCCGATCTCGGCGCGGGCGCCGGGCGTCCCGGCGATCGGCCACCAGCGGCGCAGCCACTCCGCGTCCTGGGCGCTCAGCGGCCCGCCGGGGTGCTCCCGGCCGTCGGCGGGGCGGACCAGGACGTAGCGGGGCTCGCCCGCCTCGTCGGTCTCGGCGATGTCGACGGGGATGTTGTCGAGCCATTCGTTGGCGAACAGCAGCCCCCGCACACCCCGCGGCGGGGCGGCGGTCCAGCGGATGCGGCCGTCGAGCCCGGCGGGGGGCGCGGACCGCTCGACGGCGTACGGGGCGACCCGGGCCGCCACCTCGGCCGGCAGGGCGGCCAGGACCCCGGTCAGCAGCTCGGCGGACCCGGCGCCGACGTCGACGAGCGCCAGCCCGTCCGGCCGGCCCAGCGCCTCGTCCACCCGCAGCAGCAGTGCGGCGACGGCCCGTGCGAAGAGCGGCGAGGCGTGTACGGAGGTGCGGAAGTGCGTGGCGGGCCGTTCCCGCACGAAGAAGCCCCCGGGCCCGTACAGGGCGCGTTCTGTGGCGTTCCGCCAGCCGGGCCATGCGGAGCCGTCCTCGTCGATCACGGGACCACCGTAGGACGTGCGTCCCGTCACAGGGGAACCGGAAGTACCAGGTGATGCGTCGAAGGCCAGAGCGGGCAGTCGTCCGACCCGGGTAGGGTTCCGTGGGTCAAACATGTCCGCCCGCGACGCCGCGGAGGCGAGAGCGCAGGCCTTGTGACCGCGCCGCGGACTAATCGATCATGAGCCATGGGTGCACCGCGCTGCGATGGGCATGTGCCATTAGGGAGTGAACAGCGGATGACGGCCGGCAACAACGGCGCCTCTGAGAACGACGACCCGTTCGCGTACCTCTACCGCTCCGAAGGCGGCGAGGGCGAGAGTTCCGGGGCGGCCCCAGAGGGCGCGACGGTGGCACAGCCGGGCGTGCCACGCACGTCGTACAACCAGGTCCAGCGGGTCGGCGAGCGCCGCCCGCCGCAGCAGGGCGGTTACGGCTACCCGCCGCAGCAGCCCCAGCCGCAGCCGGGCCACGACCAGGGCTACGCGCAGCAGCAGCCCCAGCAGGCACAGCCGCCCCAGTACACCCAGCAGCAGACGCAGTACGCCCCGCACGGCGGCGGCAGCGGCGGCGGGTCGCAGGGACCGAACCGCAAGGGGCTGCTCATCGGCGCCATCGCGGTGGTCGTGGCGGTCGCCATCGGCATCGGCTTCGCGATGACGCAGGGCGGCGGCAAGAAGGACAACGCGGAGGACAAGCCGTCCACCCCGCCGTCCTCCAGCGCCCCCGTCACGCCGAGCCAGTCCGCCAGTGCCCCCGAGAAGTTCTCGTCCAAGGTCGTGGACGCCGCCACACTGGTCCTGTCCGGCGGCGCCGCGCGGACCAACGCGATGCCGGGCGCCAAGGCCGCGGGCGGTACGTCCGTGGGCGGTCTGAACGCCGTCGGCGCGAGTGCCGCGTACACCTTCGACGTGCCGAAGGACGGTACGTACACGCTGTTCATCAGCTTCGGCAACGTCGGTGAGGACGCCGGTCTCACGCTCAATGAGAACGGCAAGCTCCGCACCAACCCGGTGAACATGCACAACTACATGAAGACCGCCGACTGGACGAAGGCGTGGGCCACCACCTACGTGTGGGTGGATCTGAAGAAGGGTTCCAACACCCTTGCCCTCACCTGCGCGCCGGGCAACAAGTGCGGCGTCAACCTCGACCAGGTGTGGATGAAGGAAGGCCAGGTCAAGAAGTAGCGCGCGGAACGGCCGTCACTTCGACGCGCCCGAGCAGCTCTTCGTAGACCGTCCGGTCGAACTCGCCCGCCGCGGGCGCCAGTACGGTCGCGGCGGACAGGGCGATGGCGCGGGCCAGCCGGCCCGGCCAGTCCAGTCCCTCGACGAGGCCGGAGCAGTCCCGCGACGGCCGAGTCGCCGGCGCCCGTCGGGTTGCCCGACAGCCGGTCCGGCGGCACCGCCCGCCACGTGGCGTCCTCCGTCACCGCCAGGATGCCCTCGGCGCCCAGTGAGGCCGCCACGGCCCGCGCACCGCGCCTGCGGGCCTCCTCCGCGGCGTGGGCGGGCTCCGTGGAACCGGTGAGCCGGGTCAGCTCGTCGAGGTTGGGCTTGATGAGGTCCGGGCGCGCGGCGAGGCCGCGGCGCAGCGGCTCGCCACTGGTGTCCAGCAGGACGGGGACGCCCGCGGTGCGGGCCTCGCGGATCAGCTCCGCGTACGAGCCCACCGGCAGGCCGGGCGGCAGGCTGCCGCACAGGGCGACGGCGGAGGCCCCGGCCAGCAGCTCCCGGTAGCCGGTGAGGAACGCGGCCCACTCGGCCGCGCTGACGGTGGGACCGGCCTCGTTGAACATCGTGGTGTCGCCGGTCGCGTCGTCGACCACGCCGATGGTGCGGCGGGTGGTGCCCTTGATCGGCACGAGCGCGTCCCGCACGGTGCCGAGCCCGGCCAGCCGCTCGCGCAGCACCTCCCCGGTCGGCCCGCCCGCGAAGCCCGTCACGACGGCCTCGTGGCCGAGCGCGGCGAGCACCCGGGCCACGTTGAGACCTTTGCCGCCGGGCCGTTCAACGGGCTCGGAGACCCGGTGGGTGGTGTGCGGGAGCAGACGCGGAACGCGGTAGGTGATGTCCAGTGCGGCGTTCGGCGTGACGGTGATGATCACGCGTCGATGATGGCAAAGGAACGGCGGCCCGCCCAGGGGGTGGCGAACCGCCGTCACGAAGGGGTCCCGGCGGCCTCAGGAGGGCCGCACGATCCATTCGCCCTTGCGCATCACGCCGACCAGGTCGTACGAGGCGTCGAGCACCACCAGGTCCGCGTCCTTGCCGGCCTCCAGCGAGCCGATCCGGTCGTACTGGCCCAACAGCCGCGCCGGGTTGGCCGAGATCGCCCGCACGGTGTCGGCCAGCGACAGCCGGTCGACGGTGACGGCGCGCTTGAAGGCGGTGTCCAGCGTGAGGGTGGAGCCGGCGATGGAGCCGTTCTCGACGAGCCGGGCCACCCCGTCCTTGACCTCGACGGCCATCGGGCCGAGGTCGTAGTGCCCGTCCCCGAACCCGGCCGCGTCCATCGCGTCGGTGATGAACGCGACCCGGTCCGCGCCCGCGCTGCCGAAGGCGAGCTCCAGCACGGCGGGGTGCAGATGCGTGCCGTCGTTGATCAGCTCGACGGTGACCCGCTCGTCCTCCAGCAGCGCCGCGATCGGGCCGGGGGCACGGTGGTTGAGCGTGGGCATGGCGTTGAACAGGTGCGTGGCGACGGTCGCGCCCGCCTCGATGGCCTCGATCGTCTGCTCGTACGTCGCGTCGGTGTGGCCGATGGCGGCGATCACGCCGTGCTCGACGAGCAGCCGCACCGAGTCCAGGCCGCCGGGCAGTTCGGTGGCGAGGGTGACCATCTTGGCGGTGCCGCGGGCGGCGTCGATGAGCTTGCGGACCTCGGCCGGATCGGGGTCGCGCAGCAGCGACTCCATGTGCGCGCCCTTGCGGCACGGCGAGATGAACGGGCCCTCGAAGTGGATGCCGGCCAGATCGCCCTGCTCGACGAGCTCGGACAGCAGCGCCGCGCGCTGCGCCAGGACGTCCATCTCGCCGGTGACGGTCGACGCGACGACGGTGGTCGTGCCGTGCTCGCGGTGGGTGCGGACGCCGGTGAGGATCTCCTCCGGAGTCCCCGAGGTGAAGGACGCCCCGCCGCCGCCGTGGTTGTGGATGTCGACGAAGCCGGGAACGACCGTGCAGCCGCTGAGGTCGACCGTACCGGCCTCGGCGGACTCGTCGGCCACGATCCGGCCGCCGTCGACGGTCACCCGGCCGTTCTCCACCACGCCGGACGGCAGCACCACACGGGCACCGGTCAGTACCGTGCGCTGCGTTGTCGTTACGGGGGCCATCAGGCGGTTACCTCCACGGAGAGAAGATCCCAGGCGAGCAGACCCGCGCCCAGGCATCCGGCGGTGTCCCCGAGGGCGGCGGGGACGATGAGCGGGAGCTTCTGGAACGTGATGCGCTCCTCGACCGCCGCGCGCAGCGGGCCGAAGAGTGTGTCCCCAGCTTCGGCCAGACCGCCGCCGATGATGAGGACCCGGGGGTCCAGAAGAGTGAGGCCGGTGACCAGGCCGTCGGCGAGCGCGTCGATCGCCTCGCGCCAGACGGCCAGCGCGCGCGGGTCGCCGGATTCGACCGCCTTGGCGCAGTCGGCGGCGTCGGCGTCCGGGTCGCCGCTGGCCGCCGCCCACGCGCGGGAGACGGCGGAGGCGGAGGCCAGCGTCTCCAGGCAGCCGCGCTGCCCGCAGCCGCACAGGGGTCCGCCGGGCCGGACGACGATGTGACCGATCTCGCCCGCGTAGCCGTGCGCGCCCGCCTCGATGCGGCCGTCGATGCCGATGGCGCCCGCGATGCCGGTGCCCAGCGGGAGGAAGAAGAACCGGTCGGCGCCGTTGCCCGCCCCGATGCGGCCCTCGGCGAGACCGCCGGTGCGCACATCGTGCCCGAGGGCGACGGGGATGCCGCCGAGCCGTTCGGAGACCAGCGCGCGCAGCGGTACGTCGCGCCAGCCGAGGTTGGCGGCGTAGACGGCGATGCCGGCCGTGTCGTCCACGATCCCGGGCACGGCGACGCCGGCCGCGGCGGCGGGTTCGCCGTACTCGCGGATGCCGTGGTCCCGCAGATCGGCGGCGAAGCCGAGGATGGTGGCGACCACGGCCTCGGGGCCGCGGTCCCGTCCGGTCGGACGGCGCGCCTCATGCAGAAGCGTGCCGTCCTCCCCGACCAGGGCGGCCTTCATTCCGGTGCCGCCCACATCGAGCGCGATGACGTGTCTCACGCAGGACAGTGTCCCCTCTCCTCAGGGAAAGGTCTAGTCCACTTACGCCATGAAGATCACCCTTCGGGCGCAGGCGAATCGCCTGGTCTGCGGGCTTCCATCCCTTCTGTCCCCGCTGTTGGGCAAGGGTGTTGCCGAAGCGAGACAGCCGTGGTGTAGACCTTGGGTGGGCAGCGCGGGCAGACTCGGGCACTTGACGCCCCCGGAAACGCGCGGGGGCGGGCGCATGAAGCGGATGAAGGCGGTAGGACAACGGTGCACCGGCGACGACTCCTGGGCACGGCGGCAGCGGGTATCGCAGCGGCGCTGGCTCTGACGACACTCAGTGGATGCGGTGGCAGCAGCGCACTCGGCGGTGATGTCACCCTGCACATGGTCGCGGCCGACTACGGCACCGACGCGGCCACCAGCTCCAAGAAGTACTGGGACGAGCTCGGCCGCGCCTTCGAGGCCAAGAACCCCGGCATCAAGGTGGACATCCAGGTCATCGACTGGGACCACGTCGACACCAAGGTCGCCGAGATGGTCAAGGCCGGCAAGGCGCCGGACATAGCCCAGATCGGCTCCTACGCCGCCTACGCGTCCAAGAGCCAGCTGTACAGCGCCGACGAGCTGTTCCCGATCAGCACCCAGGCCGACTTCATCCCCTCCCTCGCCGCGGCGGGCGAGCAGAACCGCACCCAGTACGGCATCCCCTTCGTCTCCAGCTCCCGGATGTTCTTCTACAACCAGACGCTGTTCGACGACGCGGGCATCAAGGGCGCCCCCAGGACCTGGGCCGACATCGAGGCCGACGCGAAGAAGCTCAAGGAGCACGGCGTCAAGATGCCGTACGGGCTGCCGCTCGGCCCCGAGGAGGCGCAGGCCGAATCGCTGATCTGGATGCTCGGCAAGCAGGGCTCGTACACCGACACCGTCGGCAGCTACACCCTCGACTCGCAGCCGAACGTCGAAGCGATGGAGTGGCTCAAGGAGAAGCTCGTCCAGCCCGGCCTGACCGGCAGCAGCGACCCGGCCAAGACCAACCGCCGCACCGTCTTCGACGCCTTCCTGGCAGGCAAGGCCGGCATGGTCAACGGCCACCCGACGCTGCTCAAGCAGGCCCTCGCCAAGGGCATCAAGGTCAAGGCCGTGCAGATCCCCGGCGAGGGCGGCCAGATGGCGGAGACCCTCGGCGTCGCCGACTGGATGATGGCCTTCAAGCAGAACGGCCACCGCGGCGAGATCGGCAAGTTCCTGCAGTTCTCCTACAGCCCCGAGAACTCGATCAAGTTCCTCGACGAGTACGGGCTGCTGCCGGTGACCAACTCGGCGATGCAGGCGATGCGCAAGGACCCGAAGGACAAGGACCTCATCGAGTTCATCGACCTGCTGCCGTCCGCCCAGTTCTACCCGGTCGACAAGACCTCGTGGGGACCGGTCAGCGACCAGATGAAGAAGGTCCTCGGCAGCGCCGTGCACGCCGACCCCAAGACGGTTCTGAGCGACCTGCAGCGGTTCGCCGAGAACCAGGACGCCGCGGAGAAGGTCAAATAGTCACGGGTCGGGTGGCCACGGGTGAAGTGACCACGGGTCACGTTGTGGCCGGACAAGTGGCCGCCGGTCATGTGGAGGAGACGCGGGTGGAGAGCGAGAGCGAGAGCCTGACCGGCCAGGACCGGGCCGTCCTCGACCGCGCCGCCCGCACCTGGGCGGGGCCCGGGGCGAAGGAACGCGCCATCAGGGAGCAGCTGGGCATGTCGGCCACCCGCTACTACCAGCTCCTCAACGCCCTCCTCGACGATCCCCGGGCACTCGCCCACGACCCGGTGACCGTCAACCGGCTGCGCCGCGCCCGGGACACCCGCCGCGATTCGCGCTGAACGCGCGCATGCTCCCGTGTGCCCGCCCGTCGCCCGCCACCACCCTTCCAACGAAGTGCTTCGCACGCCCCCTCCTCTGCCCCTCCTCCCCTCGGTAGGGTCGGGGTCATGAGCAGTCACCTGCTGACCTCGTCCACGTCCGACGGCAAGGAAGGGCTCGCGGCGTTCCTCGCGAACCCCGAACGTGCCGTGGTCGCCCTCGATTTCGACGGCACCCTGGCGCCGATCGTGCCCGACCCCGAGAGCGCCCGCGCCCACCCGGGCGCGGTGCCCGCACTCGCCCGGCTCGTCCCCCACCTCGGGGCGGTCGCGGTGATCACCGGCCGCCCGGCGGGCGTCGCGGTCCGGTACGGCGGCTTCGCCGGCGTCCCGGGACTGGAGCGGCTCGTCGTCCTCGGGCACTACGGCGCGGAGCGCTGGGACGCGGTCAGCGGCGAGGTGAAGTCCGCGGGCGACCACTCCGGCGTCGACGCGGTACGGGCCGAGCTGCCCGGCTTCCTCGACCGGATCGGCGCCTGGCGCGGCACCTGGATAGAGGACAAGGGACGCGCGGTCGCCGTCCACACCCGCCGCACCGAGAACCCGGAAGCCGCGTTCGAAGCCCTCCGCGACCCCCTCGGCGAACTCGCCGCCCGTCACGGCCTCATCGTCGAGCCCGGCCGCCTCGTCCTGGAACTGCGGCCCCCCGGCATGGACAAGGGCGTCGCCCTCGCCTCCTACCTCCGCGAGGCCGACGCCGGTTCCGTGCTCTACGCCGGCGACGACCTCGGCGACCTCGCCGCCTTCGGCGCCGTCGAACGCCTCCGCGGCGAAGGCCTCCCCGGCATCCTCGTCTGCAGCGGCACCGCCTCCGGCGAGGTCCCCCCAGAACTCGTCGCCCGCTCCGACCTCGTCGTGGACGGCCCGAAGGGCGTGGTGGATCTCCTCAACGCCCTGGCGGACGCGCTCGAAGCACACTGACCCGCCTCCGGCGGGGGCGCGGGCGGTGCCGAGGGTTTCTGCGGCGCGCCCGCATCGCTCCCCGCACGGGAGGCCGGGGTCGGTCGCGTGACGTTCCGGGGCTGTGCCGGCGGCGCCTGATCTGCGAAGATCTGTCAGCTGCACGATGCCGCAGCCGCCGGGGGGCGGCCCATGCGCCGTGGGAGCGTCCATCGCGACTTTTCTGGGGGTCAATGCCGTGCGCAAAGCACGCATAACGGGGCTTGCTGTATCGGCCCTGCTCATCGGTACCGGCCTGCCGGCACTCGGCGTCATGGCGCAGGCCGCGCAGGCCGACGCGGGCAATCTGTACGTCGACAACGGCTCCGCCACCTGCTCGGACGCCAGTGCCGACGCGGGGAGCCAGGCCGTACCGTTCTGCACCATCTCGGCGGCGGCGAAGATCGTCGAGCCGGGTCAGACGGTGCGGATCGCCAAGGGCAACTACCGGGAGTCGGTGGAAGTCACCCGGTCCGGTACGCCCGAGGCGCCGATCACCTTCACCGGGCCGGGGTACGAGAAGACCGTCGTGCCCGGCGCCGTGGTGATCGGCATCCAGCAGGACCTGCTGCATGCCGTCAGCTTCAAGGGCGTCCATGACGTCACGTTCGAGCACTTCACGCCCAAGAGCGGGCATGAGGCCGTGCTCGTCACGGATTCCGGCCGGATCACGGTGAACGACGCGTGGATCCAGAGCTCGGGCTGGAAGAGCGTGACCGGCGGAGTCACCTATCCCGCTGTCCGGGTGACCGGGCAGAGCAGCGATGTGACGGTGAGCCGGAGCCGGGTCACCATGACGCCGGGCGACGCCATCAGCGTCGATCCGGGAGTGGTGCGCGCTGTCGTTTCGACCAACCAGATGGTCACCAACATCGGTCGCGCGGTGGCCGTGACCGATGCGCCGGGCACGGTGGTCACCAGCAACACGATCGGCGCGAACTGCGGTGCCGGCGTGGAGCTGGCGGGAGATTCTTCCGGGTCGACGGTCGAGAACAATGTTCTCCTGAAGCTCTCGGGCCGCTCCCCCGCAGGATGTTCCTCCAACCAGTATCTGACCCTTGTGGTGTCGGCCGCTTCAACCAGTGGTACGACAGCGGACTACAACGTCGTGACGAGCGACGCGCCGAACGCGTACCGCTGGGCGGACCAGACGTATGGCGGTATTCCCGCATTCCAGCAGGCTTCCGGACAAGGGGCGCACGACGTTGCTGTTCCCCGCGCGTTCATGACGCCCCAAGAGGGTTCGCCCATGATCGACTCGGCCGACGCGAACGCGCCGGGTCAGCTGGACACCGACCTGCACGGCTCTCCCCGTGTCGACGACCCGGTCGTCGCCGACACCGGGACCGGCGCGGGTCATCACGACCGGGGCGCGTTCGAGTTCCAGGACCCGATGGCGCTGACCTACAACGTCACACCGAAGGCGGGCCAGGCTCCGCTGGATGTGACCGTGACCGGCGCGGCGACCGCGACCTGGGTGCCCATCACGCAGTACGCCGTGGACTTCGGCGACGGCAGCGCCCAGGTGACCTCGGCGACGCTTCCCGTCGGCCACACCTACCCGGCGCCCGGCACCTACAAGGTCGCGGTGACCGCGACCAACGCTCTCGGCCACACCGCGACGGTGCTCAAGAGCCACGTCGTCGCGCCGCCCGCACCGGTCGCCGCCCACCTGGCCGTCCGTAGCGGCACCGACGGCATGCCGCTGCGCGTCACCGCCGATCCGTCCGCGACCGTCAGCCCCTGGCCGGTCGCGAGTTACCGCTACGACTTCGGCGACGGCACCCCGGTCACCGACGACCCCGTCCACACCTACGCGGCGGTCGGCACCTACGTCGTCACGCTGACGGTGAAGGACGACCACGACCGGACGGCCGCCTCTCTTCAGCAGGTCACGGCGGGCAGTGCGTTCGTGCCCGTGCCGTCCGCGCGGCTGCTGGACACCCGGAGCGGGAACGGTGCTCCGGCCGGCAGCGTCGGTCCTCGCGGTGTGGTGCAGGTGCCGGTGACCGGGCGGGCGGGTGTGCCCGCGAACGGGCATGTGACGGCGGTGCTGCTGAACATCACCGCCACCGAGCCGACCACCGGCGGTTTCGTTACCGCCTACTCAGGTGGCACCTCCCGGCCCACGGCGTCGAGCCTGAACTTCACCGCCGGACAGACGGTGGCGAACGCCGTGCTCGTCCCGGTCGGCCCCGACGGCAAGGTCGCGCTCTACAACGGAGCGAGCGGCCGGGTCCAGTTGCTGGCGGACGTCGTGGGGTATTACGCCGACGTGGTCGGGAACCCCGCCTCAGGGGGCTTCCACAGCCTTCCGTCCGCCGGTCCGGTCCGGCTGCTGGACACCCGGAACGGAACCGGCGCGCCCGAGGGCAAGCTCGGCCCGGGCGGCACCGTTCGGCTCAAGGTCAGGGGCGCCGCAGGCGTACCGGCCGGGGCGAACGCGGTCACCCTCAACCTGACCGCGACCGAGTCCGTGGGCGGCGGCTTCGTGAGCGCGGCGCCCACCAGCATCCCGCCAACCACTTCCAGCCTCAACTTCTCCACGGGCCAGATCGTGTCCAACCAGGTCACGGTGCCGATCGCGGCGGACGGCACCGTGCTGCTGTACAACCAGAGCGGCGGTGTGCACCTCATCGCCGACCTGCAGGGTGCTTTCGTCGATCCCGCGCAGGGCGGCGACCCGTTCATGCCGACGACCCCCAGCCGGCTCGTCGACACCCGTGACGGGACCGGCGGGTACAAGGGCAATCTGGGCGCGGGCAGCACGATGCGGATCAGAGTGCCCGGTGCGGGCGGGAGCGCCGGTACGGGACACGCGGTTCTGGTGAACGTCACGGCGGCCAACACGCTGGCCGGTGGCTTCCTCACCGCCTACGCGGACGGCGCTTCGCAACCGGGAACGTCGATCCTGAACTTCCCGGCGGGCAGCACTGTTCCCGGCCTGGCTCTCGTACCGCTGTCCCCCGAGGGGTACTTCGACATCTCCATCCCGGTGGGACTCGCCGACATCGTCGTCGACCTGCAGGGCTACGTGGCCTGATCACCACCTGAACACCTGAACCGGCAAGCCGAGGGCCCGGCGCCCGCATCCTCCTGGATGCGGGCACCGGGCCCTCGTTCGACACGTCAGGCCAGCGCGTTCAGCTGGGCCAGGAACCAGGCGGCCGGGGGGAGGGCCGTGGCCGCTGCTGCCAGGCGCTTGGTGCGTTCGGTGCGTTCGTCCTTGTCGAGGGTCAGGGCCTCGTGCAGGGCACGGGCCGTGGAGCGCAGGTCGTACGGGTTCACGACCAGGGAGTCGTCGCCGAGTTCCTCGTAGGCGCCGGCCTCGCGGGACAGGACGAGGACCACCCCGTCGTCCGAGACGACCGGGATCTCCTTCGCCACGAGGTTCATTCCGTCGCGGATCGGGTTGACCAGGGCCACGTCGGCGAGACGGTACGCGGCCAGCGACCGCGCGAAGTCGTCCTTGACGTGGAGGAGCAGCGGCTGCCAGTCGGCGGTGCCGAAGTCCGCGTTGATCTCGTCGGCGACCCGCTGCACTTCGGCGGTGTACTCGCGGTAGACCGCGAGATCGTGGCGTGACGGGTACGCGAAGGCGATGTGCACGACGCGCTGGTGCCACTCCGGGTGCTCGGTGAGCAGCTGCCGGTACGCGAGGAAGCCGCGCACGATGTTCTTGGAGAGCTCGGTGCGGTCGACGCGGACGATCGTGCGGCGGCCGGGGCCGATCTCGGAGCGGAGTGCGGCCAGCCGTTCCTCGACGTCGTCCCGGTGCGAGCGCTCCCGCAGGAAGTCGGCGTCGGCGCCGAGGCCGTGCACGCCGATCCGTGTGGTGCGGCCCTCGTGGGTGACGGTCAGCTCCCCGGCGGCGTCGTGGCCGACGTCCGCGCCGAGCACGTCCGCGCAGCACGCGGCGAAGGCCTCGGCCCACCGCCGGGTGAGGAACGCGGCGCGGTCGGCGCCGAGGATCCCGGTGAGGAGCTGGGCGCCGATGTCGTCGGGCAGCAGGCGGTAGTAGTCCGGCGGCGCCCACGGGGTGTGCGAGAAGTGCCCGATGCGCAGGTCGGGCCGGCGCTCGCGCAGCATCGCGGGGGCCAGTGACAGGTGGTAGTCCTGCACGAGGACGGTGGCGCCATCCGCGGCCGCCTCGGCGAGCGCGTCCGCGAAGGCGGCGTTGTACGTCTCGTAGGAGGCCCAGTCCTGCCGGAAGTCCTCGTCGAAGAGGGGTTCCAGGTGGGTCTGGAAGAGCAGGTGGTGGACGAACCACAGCACGGAGTTGGCGATGGAGTTGTAGGCGGCGGCGAAGATGTCCGGCTCGATGCCGAGCATGCGCGTCTGCGCGTCGCCCTCGCCGCGGCGGACCGCTTCGCGGTCGCCCTCGCTCATGGCGGCGCACACCCAGACGGCGCCGGCGTCGGGGCCGATGGCGCTGAGGCCGGACACCAGTCCGCCGCCGCCGCGCTGGGCGGTCAGCGTGCCGTTCTCTCCGAGGGTGTAGGAGACGGGCCCGCGGTTGGAGGCGACGAGGATCGGGGCTGCGCGGTGAGCGACCATGCCGCCAGCCTAGCCAGGTGTCCTGCGACGCAAACGTGGTGGCGGCTTCGCCGCGGGGGTGGTTGCGGGGGCCGGGTCCTCCGGGGTGGGGCTTCGAAATCGACTATTTACGAGCCTGGCGGCTCACAAATAGCTCGGCAGCATTTCGAAACCCCACCCCTCCGGCCCCGTCCCCCTCACGTCCCCGGGCTCCGTGAGGGGGTGGTGGAGGGGGCTTGGGTTGTCAGCCCGTGCGGCGTGCCCCGCGGAGGGCTGTGTATTCGGGGATGGTGATCATCGGGGGACGTTCCTCGGCTGCTACCTGGTGGGTGCGGGGGGCGAAGCCGCCGTTCGGGGCCCGGTCGAACTGGGTGAGGACGGGGCGGACGAGCTGGCCGCGGGCGAGGCGGACCTGGGCGGTGCGGTAGATCGTGGCGGCCATGCGGCCGAGGGCCTGGCCGTCCTGGTGGCGGTGGTGGCGGACGCCGACGTCCACCTGGGCCAGCGCGTCGAGGCCGACGGTGTTCAGGGCGTCGATGAGCATGCCGAGCTCGACGCCGTAGCCGACCGGGAAGGGCAGCCGCTCCAGGAGGGAGCGGCGGGCCGCGTACTCGCCGCCAAGGGGCTGGACGAAGCCCGCGAGGAGGGGCCAGTGGAGGTTGAGCAGGGGGCGGGCGACGAGTTCGGTGACGCGGCCGCCGCCGGCCGGCACGATCGTGTCGCCGGTCTCCAGCGGGCGGTCGTACATGGCCTTGACCAGCTGGACGCCGGGCTCGGTCAGCAGGGGGCCGATGATGCCGGAGACGAAGCCGGCGTCGAAGTCGCGCAGGTCGGCGTCGATGAAGCAGACGATCTCGCCGCTCGTCACCAGCAGCGAACGCCACAGCACCTCGCCCTTGCCGGGCACCGCGGGCAGGTCGGGGAGTATCTCGTCGCGGTGCACGACCCGGGCTCCGGCGCGCGCCGAGACCTCCGCCGTACGGTCCGTGGAGCCCGAATCGATCACGATCAGCTCGTCCACCAGGGGCACGGGACCGCTCATGAGTTCGTCGCGGATGGTGCGGACGATCGCACCGACCGTGGCCTCCTCGTCGAGGGCGGGCAGCACCACGCTCACCGTGCCCCGGTCGCCCGCGGAACGCTTGGCCGCGAGCAGCCGCTCGAGGGGCCGGTCGGCGGCGGACCAGGACCGTCGATCGAGCCAGCGCTCCACCTCTTGCAGCACGTGCTTGACTCCCTGATGTGACGGTTGGGCATGGAATCCACCCCGTGACGGGACCCTGTGTGGCCCGTCTCGCGGTTCGGACGACTATCTCAAGTGTCCGGCTCGTCGGTTACAGTCTTGAACAACGCGAGTGACCGCCGCATGCCGGGGGTCACCACGGAAAACAAATGCCCGGGTGAGAGCCCGGTGCCACAGCGCTCATCCAGAGGGACTGAGGGAACGGCCCGCAGAAGTCCCGGCAACCCTCCCGCCACATCTCGTCGTCGACGACGCGAGGCCAGGTGGGGAAGGTGCCAATTCCGTCTCGTGGCGATCGTCGCCGCGGGGAAGATGAGGAGAAAGGGCCTCGCCGTCATGGCTGTGCAGACCATCGACAACACCACTGAAGCCACCCCGGACACCGGACCCGCGTTCGGACCCGCCGTCGCGCTCTCCTGCCGCGAGTGCGGAGAACGCGTTCCGCTCGGACCGGTCTTCGCGTGCCAGGAGTGTTTCGGGCCGCTCGAAGTGGCCTACGACCTCCCCACCGGTGACCCGGAAGCCCTGCGCAAGCAGATCGAGTCCGGCCCGGCGAACATCTGGCGCTACGCGCCGCTGCTGCCCGTTCCGGCGGACGTGGTCGACAAGCCCAATCTGAACCCGGGCTGGACCAAGCTCGTCAAGGCCGACAACCTGGCCCGTGAGCTGGGTGTCACCGGCGGCCTGTACGTCAAGGACGACTCCGGCAACCCGACGCACTCCTTCAAGGACCGCGTCGTCGCCATCGCCCTGGAGGCCGCCCGCACCTTCGGCCTCAAGACGCTCTCCTGCTCCTCCACGGGCAACCTGGCGGGCGCCGCCGAGGCCGCCGCCGCCCGCGCCGGGTTCCGCTCCTGTGTGTTCATCCCGCACGACCTGGAGGCCGGCAAGGTCGTCATGGCCGCGGTGTACGGCGGCGAGCTGGTCGGCATCGAAGGCAACTACGACGATGTGAACCGGTTCTGCTCCGAACTGATCGGCGACCCGATCGGCGAGGACTGGGGCTTCGTCAACGTCAACCTGCGTCCGTACTACGGCGAGGGCTCCAAGACCCTGGCGTACGAGATCTGCGAGCAGCTCGGCTGGCGGCTGCCGGACCAGATCGTCATCCCGATCGCGTCCGGATCGCAGCTCACGAAGATCGACAAGGGTCTGCAGGAGCTGATCAAGCTCGGGCTGGTCGAGGAGAAGCCCTACAAGATCTACGGTGCGCAGGCCGAGGGCTGCTCCCCGGTCTCCGCGGCCTTCAAGGCCGGCCACGACGTGGTGCGCCCGGTGAAGCCGGACACCATCGCCAAGTCGCTGGCGATCGGCAACCCGGCCGACGGCCCGTACGTGCTCGACATCGCCCGCCGCACCGGCGGAGCGGTCGAGGACGTCACCGACGAGCAGTGTGTGGCCGCGATCAAGCTGCTGGCCCGGACCGAGGGCATCTTCGCCGAGACCGCGGGCGGGGTGACGGTCGGTGTGCTGAAGAAGCTCATCGAGACCGGTCAGCTCGACCCGGCCCTGGAGACCGTCGTCCTCAACACCGGTGACGGACTGAAGACCCTCGACGCGGTCGCTCCGACCACCGGCCCGACCGCCGTCATCCGCCCGACCCTTGCCGCGTTCCGAGAGGCTGGCCTCGCATGAGTGCTTCTGTTCGTATTCCGACCATTCTCCGCACCTATACCGGCGGCCAGTCGGAAGTCCCGGCCGAGGGTTCGACGCTCTCCGAGATCCTTGAGTCGCTGGAGAAGAACCACACGGGTATTTCGGCGCGCGTTCTCGACGACACGGGCAAGCTGCGGCGCTTTGTGAACGTCTATGTGAATGACGACGACGTGCGCTTTTCCGAAGGTCTGCAGACCTCGGTTCCGGACGGCGCGAATGTCTCGATCATTCCGGCGGTAGCCGGAGGCTGACCTCCGTCCCTACCCAGTCCCGCGTGAACTCATGCCCGCCTCATGCCCCGTCCGCCCTGTGGTGGGCGGGGCATCTGGGTGTGGGGCGGTAGTTGAATCGAGGTACAGTTGCGGTGGACTCCCGCCCGGCCCCGCACGCGGTTCGACGATTTATCGCCAAATTCGCGAGATGATTGTCGTGTAGGCGAAGTATGTCCGGTCCGAGTTGCCCCGGATCCTTATTGTTCCTCCCCGTATTTCCGATCAGTCGTGCCTGGAATTCTCGTCGGATTGACCTGTTGCAGAGGGCATCCGTACGGATACATTCGGCCGCGGTCGACGCGTTCCGGCGCACGCCCCCGACCTTGGCGGGGGTGAGGTCTGACCCGGGTCCGCGAAGTGCGGATTCGCGATAGGGCCAGCAATAGGGGAGTTAGGGATGGCTCAGGGCACCGTCAAGTGGTTCAACGCGGAGAAGGGCTACGGCTTCATCGCGGTCGACGGTGGTGCGGATGTTTTCGTCCACTACAGCGCGATCCAGATGGACGGCTACCGCACCCTCGAGGAAGGCCAGCGGGTCGAGTTCGAGATCTCGCAAGGTCAGAAGGGGCCGCAGGCGGACATGGTCCGCCTGGCCGGCTGAAGCTCCGGAGCGTCGCCGACGGCGCTACGCACTCACGCCGAAGGGTCCGTGTCCCGACAGGGGCGCGGGCCCTTCGTGCGTCCCGGTCCCGGCGGTCGTGGAGGCACCCCTGGCCGAAGCTCGGGGAGCCGCGCGGCGCCCCTCCGGGACCCCGAGTTGTCCACAGTCGCTTGCACTCGACTAGGGCGAGTGCTAATCATTGGCGTTAGCACTCTGACAGTGAGAGTGACAGAAGGACCGGGTCGGCGAGGCCCGATCGAGCGCCGGGAAGAGCCCGGTGATCGGCAGGCCGTCCGTCGCGGGCGCCACGCGGTCCACTGAAATCCACCCCTGTCCGGGAGGACCACTTCTATGGCCAAGATCATCGCGTTCAACGAGGAAGCTCGGCGCGGCCTCGAGCGCGGGATGAACCAGCTCGCCGACGCCGTCAAGGTCACCCTCGGCCCGAAGGGCCGCAACGTCGTCCTCGAGAAGAAGTGGGGCGCCCCCACGATCACCAACGATGGTGTTTCCATCGCCAAGGAGATCGAGCTCGAGGACCCGTACGAGAAGATCGGCGCCGAGCTGGTCAAGGAAGTCGCGAAGAAGACCGACGACGTCGCCGGTGACGGCACGACGACCGCGACCGTTCTCGCCCAGGCCCTCGTCAAGGAAGGCCTCCGCAACGTAGCCGCGGGCGCCAACCCGATGGCCCTCAAGCGCGGCATCGAGAAGGCCGTCGAGGCCGTCTCCGCCCAGCTGCTCGAGCAGGCCAAGGACGTGGAGACCAAGGAGCAGATCGCTTCTACGGCCTCCATCTCCGCCGCCGACACCCAGATCGGCGAGCTCATCGCCGAGGCAATGGACAAGGTCGGCAAGGAAGGCGTCATCACTGTCGAGGAGTCGCAGACCTTCGGGCTCGAGCTTGAGCTCACCGAGGGCATGCGCTTCGACAAGGGCTTCATCTCCGCCTACTTCGCGACCGATCTGGAGCGTATGGAGTCGTCCCTCGACGACCCGTACATCCTGATCGTCAACTCGAAGATCGGGTCCGTGAAGGACCTGCTCCCGCTCCTCGAGAAGGTCATGCAGTCCGGCAAGCCGCTGCTGATCATCGCCGAGGACGTCGAGGGCGAGGCGCTCTCCACCCTCGTCGTCAACAAGATCCGTGGCACCTTCAAGTCCGTCGCCGTCAAGGCTCCGGGCTTCGGTGACCGCCGCAAGGCCATGCTCGGCGACATCGCCATCCTCACCGGTGGCACCGTCATCTCCGAGGAGGTCGGCCTCAAGCTGGAGAACGCCGGTCTCGACCTGCTCGGCCGTGCCCGCAAGGTCGTCATCACCAAGGACGAGACCACGATCGTGGACGGATCCGGCGAGGCCGACCAGGTTGCCGGTCGCGTCAACCAGATCCGTGCCGAGATCGAGAACTCGGACTCGGACTACGACCGTGAGAAGCTCCAGGAGCGCCTGGCGAAGCTCGCGGGCGGCGTGGCCGTCATCAAGGCCGGCGCCGCGACGGAGGTTGAGCTCAAGGAGCGCAAGCACCGTATCGAGGACGCCGTTCGCAACGCGAAGGCCGCCGTCGAAGAGGGCATCGTCGCCGGTGGTGGCGTCGCTCTCATCCAGGCCGCCGTCGCGTTCGAGAAGCTCGAGCTCGAAGGTGACGAGGCGACCGGCGCCGCGATCGTGAAGCTGGCCCTCGAGGCCCCGCTGAAGCAGATCGCCGTCAACGGTGGCCTCGAAGGTGGCGTCGTTGTGGAGAAGGTCCGCAACCTGCCCATCGGTCACGGCCTGAACGCCGCGACCGGCGAGTACGTCGACATGATCGCCGAAGGCATCATCGACCCCGCCAAGGTCACGCGCTCCGCGCTGCAGAACGCGGCCTCCATCGCCGCGCTCTTCCTCACCACGGAAGCCGTCATCGCCGACAAGCCCGAGAAGGCCGGAGCCGGCGCCGGCGCCGGTGGCGGCATGCCCGGTGGCGACATGGACTTCTGACCTTCTGGTCAGAACTCCGGGGTAGTTCACGCAATACCCGCAGGTGAAGTCACAGAACCCCCGGTCTGGAGCAATCCAGGCCGGGGGTTCTGGCGTGTGTACAGACGGCTGCAGAGCTCGACGATGGCATGGCCCTGCGCAATGATTTCTACCTATTTGCCACAGTGTTTTGAGGTGCCCGAAGAGGGTCTTCAGCAATCGGGGTGGGAGTTTCGCCTCGGTGCGGGCAGGCCGGAGCGGCGCGCGGCGCTGAGGTGAGGGTGGCGAGGGGCGAGGCCTGTCAGCCCGGGGGTGCGTCCCCGATGAGACCCGCCAGGGTGGTGGGGCGCCGTTTGGCACGGGTGCGTTTGGCCTTGCCCCCGGTCGCGGGTTGGGGTTCGCCGGTGAGGGTGGCCCAGGGGTCGGGCAGGGTGCGCTTGGCGTACCAGGCGCGCAGGAGGATGACGTTGAGGCCGGCAAGCGCGAAGGCCAGCAGGACGCTGTTCTTGACGGTGCCCATCACGCGGGTGAAGCCGCGGTCGATGTGGAGCCGGTGGGTCTTGATCTCGGCGTTGCTGGACTCCACCGCCGAGCGGCGCCCGTAGTCCGCCGCCCACAGTGTGGTGCCGCACAGGTTGCGTTGCCGGGTCCACGCCATCGCCTCCGGCGGGAGGGTGAGGGTCTGCCCGCAGGCACAGTCCGCGCCCGGGGTGCAGCGTGTCTGGGGCCGGGTCTGCGGCAGGCGCATCGAGCGGGGGAAGTTGGGGCAGCGGACCTTGCCCGCGACTGCCGGGCCTTTGAACCGCTGGTAGCCGTCGCCGTCGGGTCGGCTGTGCCGGGTGAAGGCGTACTGCGCCCGCTGGTCGTACTGGGCGCGCAGTGCGGCCTTGGCGGCGGAGGGCATGCCGATGGGAAAGCCCGGCAGGTCGTGCAGCGGTGGGGGCAGGGCGTCACTGAACAGGCCGCCGTCAATGAACTTCGTCCCGGGAGGGCCGGGGTGGGTGCCGCGCTGGCGGGGATGCAGGTCGATGACGGCTTCCAGGCCCCGGGCGCGGACTTGGTAGGCCCAGCGGGCGGGGGTGCAGAAGGAGTAGCCGCGGTCGGCGAGGACTTCCGTCAGCTGGGGCCGGCGGTGGCCGGTGCCGGCTGGGAACTGGTCGAGGACAGTGAGGCCGGCCGTGCCTTTGTGGGCGCCGGCCGGGGCCAGGTGCATGCCGGTGATGACGAAGGGCACCTCGGGGCCGCCCACCGCGCGGGCGTTGACGGCTAGGTGGAGGTCGTGGCCGCAGAAGACGCCGCCGGGGCTGAGGTTGGTGCCCGAGCGGTAGCCGTCGCGGGCGTCGTGGTCGTGGGTGTGCTGGTCCCGTCCGTCGCGGCCGGCGCGTGGCCAGCCCGGTTCGTTCACGGCGCGCACTTTCCTGGTCGGGGCGGCGGGGGTGCCGTCTGGGACCGGGAGGTGGTCAGGGTCGACGTCGGGGTGACCGCTCCAGGACCGGCGCCGGGCCCAGGTCTCGTAGTCGGTGGAGTCCACTGCCACCGCCCCGGTCAGCGGCATGGTCTCGGGCAGCGAGGCGTCCAGCAGCCGTGCGATGAACACCGTGGTGGTGATCGCCTCGTACGGGCATGCCTTAGGACAGGGGGACAGCTCCCCGGTGGTGCGGTTGACCCACGGGTGATTGTGCGCGGTGGCGAGGGTTCCCGCCTGAAGGGCGTCGATGAGGCGGGTGAAGGCGTGCCAGACCATGCGGTAGGTGGCCTCCCCGGACAGCCCCAGTGCCTTCTGCGCGTGGCCTGGGAGTTCGGTGAGGGTGTCGAGGACCTTCGTCAGATGCATGTCCTCCAGTCGCAGCGCGTGCACGGCCAGGCCCACCAGCAGGGCGCGGGCGGTGAACTCGCGCGGGGCGCCCACCTCGCAGTGCAGGGCGTCGCGGACGGCGGGCAGCAGCCCGCACCGGTCCACCAGCAGCGTCGCGCGGCGGTAGGCCTGCTCGATCGTCAGCCGCCGGTGCAGGCCGGTGCGGTGCCAGGGCAGCGGCCCGCTCACTGAGTGCGCCCCCGCCCCGGTGGATCGGACAGCGCGTGGGCGATGACCTGCTGGGCGTCGGCGGCGGACAGTTGCGGCAGGTGGGGGACGAGTTCGATGAGGTTGCCGGTGCTGGCCAGTCCCGCGGCGGCCAGGAATGCGGGCAGCGGAACGCGTGCGGCAAGGAGCGTGACCATCCACGTGGTGCGCAGGCGCGCCGCACTGAGCGGCGGAAGCCACCCCGGCACTTCGACGTAGGCGACCAGACGGCTCAGGCGGCTCTGGTCGGTGCGTCCGGACCGCCCGACGAGCGGCTCGTCGGGAAACCGGGCCGCCAGCGACCGCATCAGGCAGGCGTAGGCGTCCAGCACCGGCACAGGGCGGGCCTTGGCGCCGGGCAGGTGGACCGTGGTGCCCTCGCCGTCCTGGTGGACACACCGGCCGGTGATGACCAGATGCTCGCCCGGCGTCAGACCGGCGCCCAAGCCTCCGGCCAGCAGACCGTACGCAATGCGGGTGCGGTTGTGGGTGGACTGCTTCGCGGCGATCTCCAGGAACCCGGCGACCTCGTCGCAGGTATAGGGCAGGGCGAGGTGGCTGCGCGGCAGGGCTTTGGGAACTGGCGGCCACAGCGCGCGCTGGGTGACGGCCCGGCCCACCGCCGACAGCCGGGAGCGGTGAGTTCCCCGCGAGACGGGCGAGAGGGTGGGCATGCCGACCTGGGCGTAGCGCTCGACGAGGTCGGGGGTGAACAGGGCCTCGGTCTCCAGCGGCAGGTACTGCGACGCCGCCCAGGCGCAGAACCGCGCAACCGCGCTGAGGTGCCGCACGGCCATCCACGGGTCACCGGGGCCGAAGGCCGTGACCGTAGAGCGCACCAAGGTTGCGACTTCGCCCCAGGCGGTGGGGTGCAGGCTGGTGGGCTGGTAGAGGGCGATGGCGGTGGGCACATCGCTCACCGGCACGCCGCCCATGACGAGCGGACGCGGCATGGGCGTCTCCCCGAAACGACTGGTCTTGTAAGACCAGTCTTCCAGATTCGAACGCCGTTCGGATGAAAATCCCCTGATGGACAGGGATTTCCTCGCCTGGTCGCGGTTACCGTGGGAGCGTGCCGCGCAGCAACCGAGACGACGCCCCCGCCAGCTACCTGGCCGCCGGGTCCTGGCCCGACGGGCCGCTGCGCGCGGACGCGCCCGTCAGCGCCCGCTACGCGCAGGTCTTCGCCCGCCGGCTGCGGGACGTCATCGCCGAGCGGGCGCTCAATCCGTTCGCGGTGGAGCGGATCACCGGCGTCAACCGCCGTACCGTCGAGCGCGCGCTGCGGGGCCTGGTGCTGCCCGACTTCGGGGCGGTCGCCCGCCTGGAGACGGAATTGGACGTGGATCTGTGGCCGCGCCGGGAATCCGCCCGGGTGACAGGAATAGGAACGCAAGCGCGATGACCGCCCAACACCCCGGGAATGGGGCACACCTTCGGGTGATCGGCCACGGCGCGTGAATACAATGCTGCGAGAGTGTTGCTAAGCTCGCCCCGCGACTTGAACCCGGATTTGAGACCTTGGTGACGTCGTATATGGGGCACCTCCGGGCCGTAATCCCGGAGGTGCCTGCTTTTTGGGCGCTACCCCCCGACCACCGTTTCCTCCGCGCCGGCGACTACGGGCGCGAGACGGTAGTAGACGTTCCTCTGGCCGGCCTTCTTGCTCTTGAGGAGCACCCCGCCGCGCACCATCTCGCTCAGTACCCCGCGCAGATTGCGGTAGGAGCCGGCATCGATCGCAGCGGCCAGGTCCTGGGAGGAGAACCACTTGAGCGGGGTCGGCGTCACCACCGCCAGGATCCGGTCCCGGCGCGGCGGCCGCCTCGTGGCGGGTGGCGGCTGGTCGGCCGGTTCGGCCCGCTGCGGCGGGACGAACCCCGCGTCGTCGAAGCCAGAGAACATCTCCTCGGCCTGGTCGGCCAGATCCTCAGCCCCGCCACTTTCGCCCTCGGTGTCCGCAGTCGATTCCGCGGCGGGGCCGTCGGCGGGATGCGGGCCGGCGGGGGGTGGCTCGGTGGGGTCGGGGCCGGACGTCGCCTGGTCGGGGATCGTGACCGTGTGCCACAACTCGTCGCTGCCGACGATGCCTTCCAGTGTGGTAATCATCTGGCCGTATGCGTGAACACTTTCCTCGGCCTGAATCCTCTTTTCCCGTAAAAGGAGAAGGAGTTCGCCGGGAGAATGCAGTGCCAGGGCGTCGGCCCAGGAAGTCATGGAGCGCACAATGCGTGACCCTAGTGGCCCCGAAGTGCACAATGCCAATCCCTGACGTGCAGAGTCACCTGCGCGAGTGAAAAGATGCCATCGCACCTCCCGAGGCAATGCGGCCGACGCGGTTCGAACGTCGTTGGTCAGTGAGGTTTCCTGGTCGGGGACCAGGGACACGATGAGGTGGCACGCACCGTAACTTCTCGGCGCCCAGCGCACGTGCAGCCGGTGCACCGATGGAGTGCACAAGGGGCGCCCGGTGCGGTGCGTGGGATTCACGGCGTCCTCCGTGCAGCTCTTGGCACTGTGGCGGTGGTGTCGGTGCTCTCTGGCACGATGACCGCGACGGTTCGGCCTCACTAACCCTGAGGCCGAACCGTCGCCTGTCACCCGCCGGTTGCCGCGATTGCGGCCGGTGGCGGCGGGTGGGTTACCCGAGGTGGTCGAAGGCGCCGGCCTTGGCGCCCGCGATCAGGGCGGCGATCTCGCCCCTGGTGTACAGGTGCGGGGTCTGCTCGGGCCGCTTGGAGTCGCGCAGGGCGATCAGGTCGCCGATGACGCCGAGTTCCACGCAGTTGTCGTTGCCCCCGCTGAACGGGCTCTTCTCCCAGGTCACAGCGGAGTAGTCCAGTTCGTCGGGGTGGGGCTTGGCGGTGCTCACTCACAACTCCTTGATCATGGTGCTCAGACGGGCACGGGTCTCCGGCGGACCCAGCGCACGGGCCCGCAGGTGATCGAACACCTCGGTGTACCGCTCCACGTCCGCGGAGCTGTCGAAGTACACCGAGTTGGTCAGATTCTCTACCCACACCACGTCCGGATTGGGCTCGGGAAAGCCCATGAGCATGAACGACCCGTACAGCCCCGGATGGAACCCCGCCGCGAACTCCAGCAGCTGCACGGTGATGTTGGGGCGCTTCGCGAGGGTGAGCAGGTGCTCGAGCTGGCCCTTGAGCACCGCCGGGGAGCCGGCGATGCGTCGTAGGGCTGCCTCGTCGATCACCGCCCACAGCTTCGGGGCGCCTTCGCCCTCGAGGATCGCCTGGCGTCCCAGCCGTACGGTGACCAGGGCCTCGATCTGCTTGGCGTCGAGGTCGACGCGCATCGCGGTGATGACCTCGCGGGCGTAGTCGCCGGTCTGCAGCAGGCCGGGCACCAGCTGGGGTTCGTAGTTGCGGAAGGTGTTGGCGCTGGATTCCAGCGCGAGGTAGCCGCCGTACTGGGTGGTGTTGATGACGGCCGAGTACTTGCGCCACCACGGCTTGCTCTGCGCCTGGTCGGCGCGCACCAGGTCCAAGATGTCCTCGCGCGTCTCGGCGTCGCTGACGCCGTAGGCGTCCAGGAGTGCTTTGACCAGGACCGGGGTGGTGCCCCGCTCGCCGGTCTCGATGCGGCTCAGCGAGCCCTGGTTGACCTCGACCGTCTTGGCCACCTCGGTCAGCGTCAGAGCCGCCTGGTCTCTCAACTCCCGTAGCCGGGACGAGAGCTGACGGCGGTACACGGACTGCGGTGCCGGATTCCTCTTCCACGCCATGGCGTCAGTGTGACCCGCCGAACGAGCCGGGACAACCGATCTGAGGAAATTTCGCTGGGCATATTGCCCAATCGAGTTTGGTGGGGGCATGCTGGCTCACGGTAGCGGCGCGTAACGGCCCACTGGCTGATCGTGTTCCTGTGCTGCTGCCGTGCACCGGCCCCCGCGAACCTCACCGCGGCCGCCGATGTGCCTGCCGACCCGCTGCACGACCCCCGGGACCGGATCATCTCGATTGACCTGGGGGCGTGCTTTCGACTGGGGAGCACACCACATGCACCACAGCGCCGCCCATCCCGGGCCGCACGCATCACCGCCTTCGCCCGCCGCGTGCGGGTACTACCTCCTGCCGCGTCCCGGCGGCTTCGTTCTCCACATGGCGACCAGCCCCGAGCATCTGCGGCGCATGCGCGCCCAGGTCTTTCAGTCCGTCACCGCCACCTGTCACGACGAACAGGTGGCTTCGGATGCCCAGTTGGTGGCCTCGGAACTCGTCGGCAATGCCGCGGCCCTGTGCGGGCCGTGGGCGCCGGTGGTCGTCACCGTCCGCCGAAGCGAGCACAACGTGCACGTGCGGGTCCACGACCCATTGGATGACCGCGCCCCAGCCCGGACGGGCGCCTTACCGGACAACGCGCAGGCCGAGTCCGGGCGGGGCCTGTGGATCGTGGACGCCCTCGCTCCGGGCTGGACCGTCCAGCGGACCCCGCTGGGCAAGCAGATCAGCTGCACCCTTCCCTGCCCCGCTGCCTAATGGGCCGTATCGGGTCGTAGAGACTTGATGTTGTAGCCGCCAGCAGGTGAGCACTTCCGATGCCGGAGCCGTTCGAGTTCTGTGGTCAGACCGTGCCCCTGCTGGTCGGCCGGGAGGCCA